>JANOZA010000802.1:0-13181 GCA_031429155.1 Verrucomicrobiota bacterium
TTGTCCGCCCCCCCCTGCCCCACCCCTCTAGTTTGTCCTTGTCCGGGAGTCGCGCGCGCTGCCACAGTGGGGCCATGCGGATTCTTCACTTACTCATCGCATTCGCCCTGCTGCCGGTTCTGCCCGGCGGTGCGGCCAGCATTCCCCTGCGCCCGGCAAAGGCGGCGGATTCGGGGAAGCTCTTTGATCGCCTCACGTCGGAGGTGACGGGGCTGACGGAGGTGAATGGCATCGTGCCGGATCATGCGCTGGCGCACCTTTACGGGACGGGGATGGGCTGCGGAAGCATCGCGCTGGGGGACGTGGATGCCGACGGATTGCTGGATGTTTTCATCGCAGGCGGCGCGGGGCCGAACAAGCTCTACCGGCAGACGGCGGAGTACAAGTTTGAGGATATCACTGCCACCGCCGGGCCGCTCGTGGACGGCGGCAGCGCTTGGGCCACGGGGAGCACGATGGTGGATATCGAAGGCGACGGAGACGTGGATATCTTTGTCTGCAACTATGAGTCGCCGTGCCAGTTGTTCATCAATATGGGCCGCGGGCCGGACGGGGTTTTCTTTCGTGAGGCGGCGGCTGCGGTGCGGCTCGATATCATAGATGCGTGCGCGGTGCCGTGCTTTTGTGACTACGACGGCGACGGGGATCTGGACCTCTACATGGTGACCGGACGCGTGGAGGATCCGTCGGGACAGCCGGAATCGCTGGCGGTGCAGCAGGTGGATGGAAGGCCGGCGTTGAGCGGGGAGGCGGCACGCTATTATGAGACGGTGACCGTGGACGGCGGGAAGTCGTGGCAACCGCTGCCGGCGGGCCGGCCTGACTTTCTGCTGCGCAATGATGGGATGAACGCCGAGGGGACCGTAATTTTCAAGGACGTGACCCCACAGTCGGGCATCGGCGGGCGCGGTGAAGGCGAGGCGGCGGTGTGGTGGGATATGAATGGCGACGGCTGGATGGATCTCTACATCTGCAACGCGGGTCACGCGGCGGATATCCTCTATCAGAACGCAGGCGGCGGGCGATTCGTCAATGTGACGGCGGAACAACTGTCCATGCTTCCCTGGCACAGCGGCGCGGCGGCGGCGGGCGACTTCTCCGGCGAAGGAAAGCCGGACCTCTTCGCGGGTGGCATGGGCTATACGAATCGTGCGGACCGTTGCCTGACAGAGTTTCTTTCCAATGAAGCAGCAGTGGCGCAGGCGGTGCTGGCTTTTCCGCCGCAGGAGCCACGGAGCGCCCTGTATCTCAACGGCGGCGGCGGGGCGTTCGCTGAATGCGCGTGGCACAGCGGCGCGGCGCGCACGGGCGCGGTGAGGGGCGCGGTGTGGCTCGATGCGGATCACGACGGGCGTCAGGATCTCATCCTCCTGCATGGTCAGGCGCGGCGTTTCGCGGACCCGGCGATCGTTCTGCCAGAGCAGCGTGTGGGAAAACATCTGTGGGGGTTTTATGCCAGCTCGACACTGCAAAAAGAGCCGCTCACCGCGCTGCGCAATGCCGGCGGCCTGACGCTGGAGGACGCAAGCGGCGACTGGGGTCTGGGGCAGTTGTCAGCAGGCACGGCGCTGGCGTCGGCGGACTTTGATGCGGACGGCGATGTAGATCTTATCGCCGCGGCTTATGACGAAGCGCCCGTCATTTACCGCAATGGTGTGATGAAGCAGAACGCGCTGACGATCCGCCTGCGCGGACCTGCGGCCAATCCCTATGGCGTCGGCACCACCGTGCTGGCGAAGGGCGACAAGTCGAGCCACTGGCAGCAGATCATGCCGTGCAACGGCGGGCGCGGTCAGGGCGACACCCTCATCCATTTCAGCCTGGGCACGGACCCGGTTATTCAAGAACTCGTCATCCGCTGGCCCAATGGCGCCGAGCAGCGCGAGAAGTCGCTCATCGCGGGAAATGCCTACGCCTTTAGCTATCCGGAGAAGCCCGCAGGCCGCCCGCAGGATCCGCCGGCAGAGACGTTTTTCACGAAGCTGCCGGCTCTGGAACTGGCGCGGCACACCGCGGACAGCAGCACGGAGTTCGCGGCCGAGCCGCTGCTGCCATTTGCCAATGCCATGGCCGGCCCGGTGCTCGCATGGACCGACATGGACGGCGATGGCGACCACGATTTCTTCACCGGCGGTGCGCCGGGACATGCCGGCATCCTGCGGCGCAACGACGGCCAGGGCAAATTCATTCCCGAATGGAGCAAAGTCCTCAACGATGACTCCACGACAGGCGATGCGGGCGCGGTGTGGTTCGATGCGGACGGCGACACCGATGTTGATCTCTTCATCGCCGGCGGCAGCACGGGGCATCAGGGCAATACCGTGGTGCAGCGCGACCGGCTTTACCTGAATGACGGCAAAGGCGCGCTGTTTCCCGCGCTTGATGGCACCATCCCGCAGGATGGTCAGGCGAGCAGCGTCGCCTGCGTGGCGGACTTTGATCGCGACGGGGACTTTGACATTTACACCGGCGCACGCGCCGTCCCGGGCGACTACGGCAGCGCACCGGTTTGCCAGTTGCTGCGCAATGACAGCGGGGGCGGCAAGCTGAAATTTACTAACGTGGCGCCGGAACTGGACGTGCGCTCTGCGGGGATGGTCACGAGTGCTGTCTGGACGGATATCGACAACGACGGCTGGCTTGATCTCGTCGTGGCGCATGACTGGGGCGCGATGCGCATTCACATGAACCGCGTGGGCCAGCGCCTGGAGGAAACGACGGCGGCGTCGGGTATCGAAAATCTGACTGGCTGGTGGCAATCGGTGGTAGCGGCGGATGTGGACGGCGATGGCGACATGGATCTCATCGCAGGAAATGCCGGCACGAACTCTGTACACCGCGCGCCGGCCACAGGCTTCAGCGTCAGGCCCGAGGGCGCGGCGGGCCGCGTCTTTCTCATGACGGAAAAGTCTGGAGATACCCGCGTGCCGCAGCGCAGTCCAGGGCTGCTGGCTGCGGTGATGCCGGCGCTGAGTGCGAAGTATGCCGACTACGCAGCAGTCGCGGCGGCAACTCTTGAGGAAATCGCGGGCAAGGATCTCCTCGAAGCCGCGATGAAGCTGGAAGCCGCGACCCTGCAGAGCGGCGTCTTCATCAATACGCCCGGCGGGGAGCGTCAGCCGCCAAAATTCACCTTCGTGCCGCTGCCGGTGGAGGCCCAGCTTGCGCCAGTCTTCGGCATCGCCGTCGCGGACTTTGACGGCGACGGGGACAACGATCTCGTGCTGGCGCAAAATGCGCGCAATTCCCCGCCCGGTGAAAGCCAGCGGGACGGCGGCCTGGGTGCGCTGCTGCTGAATGACGGAAAGGGTCAGTTCACGGCGATGAGTCCGGCGCAGAGCGGCCTCTCCTCACACGCTGAACACCGCGCCTGCACCGTGGCGGACATCAGTTTCGACGGTCGCCCTGACGTGGTGATGAGCGTGCATCGCGGCGGACTTGAGGCATTCACCAACACCGCAGCGAACTCCTTTCCAGTCCTGCGCATCAATCTCCCCCCGCACCGCGCACCAGGTGCGCATGTCATGATCGAGCGCACCGGTGAGCCCGTGCAGCACGCCGAATATGCCTGCGGCGGCGGCTGGCTTTCGCAGAATGCGCCCTCGCTCTTTTTCGGCCTCGGTAAAGGCACCCGGAAGGGTGTCGTCACTGTCCGCTGGCCCACCGGCAAGCTTTGGATGCAGAGCTTCGACGAAAACCGCCTCACCGTTACCGCGCCCGCCAAATGATTTCCCACACCATGAAGATACTCGCCCTCTCCCTTCTTTTCGCACTGCCCGCGCTGGCGGAAGATGATCCTGTAACCGAGGCGAAAACCGCATGGAAAGCGCGGGACTATGCGAAAGCCACCGCGCTGCTGGACGCTCCCGTCGCCGCCGGGAATGCCGCCGCGCTTTATCTCAAAGCGCAAATGACCGAGACGGGCCGCGGTGCGGCGCAGTCCCACGGAGAAGCTCTGAAACTCTACAAGCAGGCGATGGACAAAGGGAGCAACGACGCGACCGCTGCGTATGGCCGTTATCTCCTGAGCGGCGCCGGCGGAGTTGAGAAGGACGCTGCGCAGGGATTATTTCTTGTTCGCAAAGCAGCGGAAGGCGGAAGCGCGGCGGCGATGGCGCTCATGGGTGACCTCACGCTCGGCGGCGCCGGGCAGGAGGCGGACCCCAAGACGGCGGGCTTCTGGTATCAGCGCGCCGCCAGCGAAAAGGATCCGGCAGGCTATCTCGGCCTGGCGCGCCTCTATGATGCCGGCGCCGCCGGTCTCGTGAAGGACGAAAGCCGGGCCACGATTCTCCTGCTGGAAGCCGCAAAACTCGGCGAGCCGCTGGCGATGAACGAGATGGGAATCCGTTATCAGTCAGGCCGCGGCATGGCGCAGGACAATGTGGCTGCCGTCGGCTGGTTCAGCATGGCCGCACAGCACGACCTCGCCGCCGGACTGGTGAATCTCGGTAATTGCTATGAAACCGGCAACGGCTGTCTGCGCGACTACGACCGTGCCGGTGCCAGCTACGCCGCCGCTGCGAAGCAGGGCCATCCCATCGCGCAGTTTATGATCGCATCACTCTTCGAGCGCGGTCTCGGCACGAAAGCCAATCCGGTCTTTGCCTACGTAAATTTTTCACGCTCCGCCGCAGGTGGCTACAAGGAAGCGGAAGCGAAGCGTGATGCCTTGAAAGCTTCGCTGACGCCGGAACAACTGGCCGAGTCGAAGAAGGTTCTCGAGACACCGGCGACGGAAAAGTAGGGCTCTAATATGCCCCGGCGCTGCCCGGCACCCGGGGATCACCGGCAGCCATGAGTCGCCCGTCAGGCAGGCGCATGATGCCGTTGCACGCGCCGAAGGAAGCGACCGCGTCCAGCTTGTGTCCACGGCGGAGAAGGTCCGCGAGAATGTCTTTCCCGGCCGCGAGTTCGATGCGGAGTTCGTCCGGGCTCCACTGATGATGGAAGCGGGGCGCGGCCAGTGCCTTGTCCAAAGCGAGACCGCCGTCGAGCACGCGAACGATGGCCAGCGTGACCTGCGGAATGATCGTCGGACCACCCGCCGCGCCGAGCGACAGCAACGGCTGTCCGTCACGCACCACCATGGTTGGAGCCATGCTGGAGAGCGGTCGCTTCCGGGGGCCAACAGCATTGGCCTCCGCACCCACCAGCCCAAAGGCGTTGCGCACGCCTGGCTGGATGGAGAAGTCGTCCATTTGGTTATTGAGCAGGATACCGGAGCCTGGGATGACGACCTTCGACCCAAAGGTCGTATTCACCGTCGCCGTGCAGGCGACCCACCAGCCCTCTGCATCCGCGGTGGAGAAATGCGTCGTGTGTTTGCCGAAAACATCCGCTCCAATGCGCTCCGGAGTGCCGTGCTGAGGAACCGGCGCGACCTTTGCGCGATCAATCTTTTCCGCCAGACTGCGCGCATAGCCCTCGGAGATGAGTCCGCGGGGAACCGGCACGAAATCCGGATCACCCAGCCAGTAGGCATGGTCGGCAAAGGCGAGTTTCATGGCCTCGGCGACGAAGTGAATGTCGTCCGCGCTGTCCAGTTTCACAGGTGCTTCGTGAGTCGCGAGAATATTCAAAATCTCAGCAACGTGGACGCCTCCGCTGCTGGGAGGGGGGAAACCGATGATCGTCCGGTCGCGATACTTCGTCCTGAGCGGATCGCGCACCGCGAAGCGATAGTCCCGGAAGTCCGCCGCCGTGAGAATACCTCCGTTGGCCTTCATCCAAGTCTCGACATTCTCAGCAAACAATCCGCCATAGAACCAACCGACGCCCTTTACCGCCATCGTCCGGTAACTGGATGCCAGATCCGCCTGCTTAAGGACCGTTCCCTTTCTCCGCGGCTGACCGTCAGGCGTAAGGAAAATCGCGCGCGCAGCCGGGAATTTCGCCAGTTCCGCCGCTGTTCCCTTGAGCCGGGCGGCATAGCTGACGGAAATTTCGAACCCCTGCTCCGCCACGTCCGCCGCCCCTCGCAGCGCGTCCGCCATTGGCAGTCGGCCGAATTTTCGCGCGGCCTCATCGTAAACCGCCAGAGATCCCGGCACGCCGGGCGCCAGCGCCCCTGTCTGCGACAATGAGGGCTCGGCGCGGCCATGCCTTACAAACATATCGCGAGTCGCCGCGGCTGGCGCGCACTCGCGACCGTCGAGCACAGTGATGGTGCCATCCGGGGCGCGGACGAGCATGAAACACCCTCCGCCAACACCCGAGTTGTGACCGTCCACTACGCCGAGCGTCAATCCGGCAGCGATAGCCGCATCCACTGCATTCCCCCCGCGCCGCATCGCCTCCAAGGCAGCCTCCGTCGCCAGAGGGTGAACCGAAACAGCCGCTGCCTTCGATCCCGTGACCGTGATGGCGGCTTTAAGCGTGGTAATTGAAAGCAGCAGCGAAGCAGCGATGGCGGGACTCATGATGCCGTGACCTTTACATCCCCCGCGTCCCCAATTCACGGCAATTCCGGGGCCAATTTCCTCACGGGGCAAAGCCAGGGACCGTCTTCCCCAGGGAGGGGCGCCTTCATGGGGCATACCCCAGCTTCTCCGGACTCAAATTGCTGATAATTTGCCTGAGAAGACAGTAATTTTCAGTAGATACATTCAGAATTGTCGCTATTGTCTGTATTGTAATTATAATTCATGGAAGCTAAGCAAAATCCCCCTCCTCTACCGCCAACCGCCTTTCGACCGGGTGAGGTTGTGGTTGTCCGATCCGCCGCTCAGATCCTCGCGACTCTTGACGACCAGGGAACCAAAGCCGGACTTCCCTTCATGCCGGAAATGATGGAACACATCGGAAAGCGGTTTGTCGTCTCGCGGAAGGTGGAGAAAACGTGTGTGGACGCCAGTCCCTACGGGATGAAGGAATTTAACGACAATGATGTGGTTTTCCTCGAACAGTTGCGTTGCGACGGCGCGTCTCACGGAGGCTGCGGCAGAGCTTGCATGCTCTTCTGGAAGACGGCGTGGCTCGCTGCCGCCGGCACGGAATCCTCCGTCGCACAGGACGATGGTGCCCTGGAGACATTACGAAAACGGCTCATCACGAAACGCCAAGACGGGCGCTATATGTGCCAGTCGAGCGACCTTGAAGAAGCCACCCATAAGTTGAGTCGTTTTGGCAGACTCTGGAAATGCGTCCGCAACGTGACCCAGGGCAACAACTCCGTATTGGAAATGGGCCGGATGATTGTAAAACCGGCGTGGGCCAGATTGTGGCTGCGCTTTTTCCCCCGCTGGCCGTCCGGGACGAACGCAAAATGTCCGGCGGAGTCCCTCAGTCTTCAGCCTGGTGACTGGGTGGAGGTGAAATCAGTGGAGGAAATAAAGGCGACCCTGGACGCCACCGGGAAGAACCGCGGACTGCAGTTTGCCTATGATCTCGCATGGTGTTGCGGAAAGAAATTCAAGATACGGAGCCGACTGGAGCACTTGATTGTCGAGCGCACTGGAAAGGCTCTGGATGTTCGCAACACGGTGCTGCTGGAAGGCATCACCTGCCCGTGCCGGTGCGTCATCGGAGGCTGCGGCCGGGCTGACTACATCTACTGGCGGGAGATCTGGCTCCGCAAGATTCCGGTGCCTCACGCCTCAGGCATGCCTGACAGCGGGAAGAGCGTGCCACGAGCGTGCTGCTCGTCCGCCAAGATCTGCGCAATTCCCGAGACCGTCGGGAAATAATTATCCACTGGGCGCTCGCCTTTGCTTCATTGGCCTGCCGCCTGAAACGGGGAGTCCGGGCTCCCCCCCCCAATTTATTGAGCTGGAACTGAGGAGTGTGCCGTTGGTTGCGGGGTGATCGGAGACTCTGATGCTCCCTTCAGCACGCGGCTCAACAGCAACGGCATAAGCCATACGGAAACCGCGGCCATGCCCGCAGCGGACGCGATGATGGCACCGCTCAGGCCATTCAAACTAATGCACCACCATGTAAGCAGAAGAATGATGGCGGCTTCAACGAGAAGCACTTTGGCCGCCGCGCGTGCGAGTCCCATGCTGCCCAGAATCACATAGTGAATGTGGGACCACGCCGTGAGCACGAATAACACGCCATAGGCAGTAAATTGACCGCGCGTGATACCAGCATCGGTTTGCAGCCACCAGTTAGTGAACCATCCGCCGAACAGGGAGAAAGCACAGATGATCATCACCGCGCACGGCAAAAACAATTTCACAATTCTGGACCGTGCCGCGCGGATCCACGCAAAGTCGAGCCGACTCGCGGCATCGGCCATCGCCGGCCACAACGGACGCGTTACCATCATCACGAACCCGAGTCCGATAAGGCCAAGCTGAATCAGGATTGAGTAGTGCGCTACATCCGCAGCACCATTGTGAAATTGACCGCGGGCGAGCATGAATTTCGGGGCTTCCCGAATCAAAATGGGAGCCATGCTGCCAGCCGCAAAGAGCGCCAGCCCCTCCACAATCATAGGGCGCACGATTCGCCGGTCCACTTTACGCACTGAAGGCACCAGCCACCTGCGCTTCCAGAGTATGTTCCCCACATTGGCGAGAGAGAAAACAATGACGAGTCCATAAATCGCCAGGATTACAAAGAGCGGCGTAGGAAAGTGGATGATCCCCACCCACAACACGATGGCTGCCGTCACATTGAAAACTGATCCAAAGGCGTTCCCGATGTGGACTTCCTGATAGCCCTCACGAACGCGCTCCAGGCAAGCCAACAACATCAGCACCATGAAAATGGCGAAACTGACCCAGGCAGTATATGTGAGTTCCTCCTCATAAGGCCGAAATCCCTCTCCGAAGAGGGACGTCACCGGCACCACCGCCAGCAGCAAGGCAATGATGAAGCCCCCAATCAACGCGAAGCCGCTGCTGACGAAGAATGCTGTAGAAACAACCGCACCCTGCCGCTCGCGGTCATCCGCCGCAACGGCCCCCGCGAGCCTCCGCACCATACCCGGTCCCGTGCCCAGGTCTGCCATGCTGACGAGCCACATGAGTGACTGCATAACCCAGTAAATAGCAGCCCGTTCTTCACCGAGCACACGGTAGGCGAGCGGTATGGAAATGAACATCAGAAGCATGTTCCCGCCCTTGCTGATGATGGATGTCACCACCGCCAGAAAAATTCGCCGCGAACGATGACGATGATGCTCCGAAGTGTTCACGCCGTCACTCCTTTCCGTGCCGACAGAATATCGGATGCCAGTTTCCTGACCGCACGCTGCCGTGTGACCGCCACATGAACCGTGTCCCGCAAAATCAATTGCGGCAGCGCGGCAATGAAACCAAGCACCAAACCGGCGGCGCGTTCGATGAACGGATTGAAGGTGAGGCTGGCGCTGGCAAACGCGAGCATTCCCACGAATGGAAGCCAGGCAAGGTGCAATGGCACTGCGCCGCTGAGCGACGCACGCCTTCCTGCCTTCCACGCAACGCCTATGGCAATGCCGAAGAAAGCCATATGCGCGAACAGGCCGAACAATCCTCCGGAAAAGACGGCATAGGTCCAAATGGCATGACCAGGAAACCAGATTTCGCGAAAGTCGGAACGCATGGCATCCACGCTCCCGTAGGTGTAGGCCAATTCCACGGCGTAGGCTTCATCCCAGTAGTAACTGTGACCTATGCCCATTCCGAAAGCGTAGTTCAGAGGGTCGTCATCCAGTATCTTGATAAATGCCTCCGTTTCCGCCAATCGTGTGAGAGCTGAAGGGTCCATGCTCGTGTATTCGCTTCCCACAGAGTGGAACAGACGCTCTTCCCATCGGGTAAGCAGGTATGGATTGGTGGCCACGAGCAGGATGAATGCCGCCATCAGCACTGCGAACCTTCCTGTGATTTGCGGCAGCATCAGCCCCGCAAAACCCTGCCCGGCACCGCGGGTGCGACGGCTGACGATAAGTGCGATCACCGCTCCCGCCCCTGCCGCGCCGATTATAAAAACAGCACTCCGCGTGACGCTGTACACGTAGGAAGCAATTCCAACGCCCCCCAGAAGCACCGGCCAGACAGGAAGCGAGCGCTGCAACAACAGGCCACACATGAGGTAAGCCATGAGCAGCGGCAGGCACTGACTGAGCATTTGAACACGCACCAGTTCAATATCCACTCCGGCGATTGCCAGTGAATAATACGCCCGCCACACCACGTTCACAGCACACGCGATGAGCATCGGCAGCAGCACCTGCCGAAATGTGAGACCAAACCCGGAGGCCACCTGGCAGACGGCCATGCTCGTGAGAACCAGTGTCCACGGTATGATGGTTCGAAGATATTGCGCCATGGGCACCCCCTGTACCAGAGCAACAACCACAGTGGTGAGGAGGAATACAGCCCACAGCAGAATCAGCCAGCCTAGCGGACGCTGAAACAGGACCTTCCAGCCGATGAAAGCCAGGATCAGGCCAGTCCCCCCGGTTATGGCAAAGGTCATCAATTGAAACGCTGAGCCGCCCGATTCCCCGCGGAAATCAAGGGACCAGGAAAGGCAGTAAATCCAAGTCAGCAGCAGAACGAAATGTCGGCTTGATTGGCGGGTATCGAAGGTCTGGAGGCCGGTTTCGAGCATCAGTTCAGCAGGCGTTTTCGCGCTTCAGGAAAGTCAGAAACATGATCTGGAAATCCCACAGAAGATTCCAGTTTTCGATGTAAAAAAGATCGCACTTAATTCGCTCGCGCAGGTCGGTGTCGCCGCGGAATCCGTTCACCTGAGCCCATCCAGTAATGCCGGGCTTCACGTCGTGACGCGCCTGATAGTGGGGAATTTCCTCCTTCAGATTGTGGATGAGTTCCGGTCGCTCCGGTCGCGGACCGACGAGGCTCATTTCACCGGTGAGGACATTCCAGAACTGAGGGACTTCATCAATGTTGCACTTCCGCATGAAGCCGCCGCACCGAAGCAGACGCTTGTCGCCCTTCACCGTCCATCCGACTCCATTCGCCTCACTGTTGCGCTTCATACTGCGTATCTTCCAGATGCGGAATGATTTGCCATCGCGCCCGATGCGAGTCTGTCCGTAGAAAACAGGTCCGCGATCCTCCAGCCAAACCAGAAGACCGAAAGCAGCGACCATCGGCGCACTCAGCAGCAGGCCAATCACAGCCCCGAAGATGTCCACGGTGCGCTTGAGGTATTGATTGAAGGAAGAGTGCAGCGGCAACCGGCTGACTCCCAGCACCGGCACTCCGCTGATGCTTTCCAAACTCAATCCACTCAGTAGAATCTGAAAGCAGTTGGGCACGATCTTGAAATCCACGAGCTCTTTCTCACAGAGCACCGAAAGCCCGGTGAGTTCATCGCGCGTCAGGTTGAGATCACTCACGAGAACGACATCAATGTCCTCCCTGCTGATGATACCGGCAAGCTCAGCGTAGTCGCCGGCCACACTGGTATCCGCGCCGGGTGCGAGCGCACCAAAACCTCCGGGCGGCGTCACAACACCTGCCAGCTCGAAGAGATTGCGCGAACCCCGCGTCATCAGTTCCACGAGTCGCTGCGATTCCTCAGTCCAACCCACAAGCAGCACTCGCTCGCGAAGCCGCCGTGCGCTCTGCTCACGGCGGACGAGACGATTCAGAACCAGACGCCATGTCAGCAATCCCACGAGTGAAAGGCCAAAACCCAGCGCACAATAGAATCGTGAGATTGAGGGCTCAAATTTCAGAATAAAAGAAACCCCCATGAAGCTCACGATCCAGGCGAGACATGCTTTGGCGATGGAGTTGCTGACGTAGGTGAGGGAGAGCAGGTGCTGTGGATTGTAGGTGCGAAAATTCACCAGCAGCACGCCCATGAGCGCCACGCCGATGAACAGGTGTCCCACGTAGTGGTTGAAGTGAACCGCTTCGGTATATAAGCCGAACGATTTCAGGGGACTAACAAAGCGGCACCAGTAGGCCAGGAGCAGCATCCATGCGGTGACTGCCAAATCGCCGATGAAACTGAAGACTTCCATGCGGGCCGCAAAGTTCCGGCGATCGGCGCGTCGGTCCAGTCCGGTGCGTGTTTTCACTTCCGACGCATGGACTGCGCGGACGGGTGGGAGGGAGGTGATGGGGAGGACGGCTTTCATTTCAGGGGAATCAAATCGTCAAGCTCGTGCCGGTGGCAGGGCCGGCAGCATCTGAGGGGACTGGAAAGATGCTGCATAATCCCCGGCAAACCCTTCTTTCACCGCCACTTCCGGGGCGGCATTGAGAACGAATCCGACCGGGCGGGCGCCGGCGGACGTAAGCCGGTTCAGGGTTTTCAAAGCCTGACCTTTCCTCGTCAGCCCCGGGCGCACCACGAGACAAACGGCGTCCGCATGGCGCGCCAGTGGCAGAGCATCGGCATACTGACCGACGGCAGGCGTATCAATGACCACCCGGTGAAACCACTTGAGCGATTCCTTAAGCAGACGGGCGAAAGCCGGCTCACCAAGAATTTCACCCGGATGAGCTTTGGGGATTCCGGCTGAGAAGAGAAAGAGGTTCGCTGAATCCGTTGGCTGGCAAAGTTTGGCATCGGGGGCGCACTCGCCGGAAAGATAGTCCGCAAGGCCTGTGGGAGCGCGCTCTCCGAGAAATACGCTATCCATGACCGGCGCGCGCAGATTTGCGTCAATGATCAGAGTCCGGTAACCCTGTTGTGCCAGGCTGGCCGCGAAATTCATCGCCACCGTGCTCTTACCCTCGGCAGCCCGTGCGCTGGTGAAAAGAAAACTGCGCGCGCCGGATGAGCGACCAGACGTTCCCAGCGCAGCACGCATTCCGCGAAACGCCTCCGCAGCCGGACTGTCCTGATCACGCCCATAAACGAGTTGCCCTTTGCCTTCGATCATCTTCACACGCGGCACGGCGGCCAGACATGGCAAATTGAGCAGTCGCTCACCGCCTGCGATGCTGCGAATGCTGCGGTCAAGCAGCATGAGCAGCGCGACGAGTGACAATCCACCGCCAATGCCCACGACTCCGCCCGCACCCATTATCAGCAGCCGACGGGGCTTCCACGGCGATGATGGCACCAGGGGATCGGAGACGACGCTCAGAGCGCTCGCGCCAAACCCGGAGTTGGTCTTTTCTTCATTGAGCCTGCCAAGGACGGCCGAGTAGCCCTCACGAGCCGACTTCAACTCCCGCGCCAGCTTTTGAAAGTCGCCCGCCACGACAGCGAAGTTGTTTTGCTGCTGCTTTAGCGCAGCAAGCTGCGTCTTGATCCGC
>JANOZA010000803.1:0-10235 GCA_031429155.1 Verrucomicrobiota bacterium
CCGGACGGGAAGGTGATGCCGGGGAGCGCACCGGCCTGGGCAATCTGCGCCGGTGTGCAGGCGGTGAGATCAATCTGATACAGCGGCAGCACGCTGAGGTTCGTGACCGTCAGCGTCACGAGATGCGGCTGGCCGGCATAGACCGGGCAGACGATACTGCTGAAGGCAACGCTGGCGCACGGGCAGGGCGGCAACTGCACGCAGACGATCTTTTCGCAGATCTTGTGCTGATCGCCCCCGCCGCCGCTCACGGTCATGAGGGTGACACAGAAGCAGGCATTCACTCCGCTGAACGGCACGCCCCCGAGTTGCACGGTGTAGAGATGGCTCCCGCCCTGTGCGGCAAGGTTGGGCGACAACATCGTGGGGGCAACAGGGACGGCGGAGACCGAGGAGGCGGTCAGTGGCGCGCAGACGGAGAGCACGGGCTGCGCGGCGGTGGCGCTGTTGTTCGTGAGAAGCAGAGAGATGGTGTAGTTCCCCGGCGGGCCGGTGGGGCACACGGGGGAACTGGCGACGGCCGCCAGGCAGGGCAGCAGTGGAGCGCAGGGTGGAAACGTGCCGCACACGATGCCCTCGCAGAAGGGATGCTCCACCGTGTTCGCCTGATACAACTGCACGAGGACACAGACCGTGGAGTTCTGATTCACCAGCGGCAGATTTGGAAAGGCGACGCTGATGGGCGCCGAGTTCGCGTTCGCCACGAGGTTGGGAGTGAAGCCCTGCACGCCGAGAGGCCCGGGAATGGTCGTCTGGCCAGGCTGTAGTTGCGAGGCGGGCACGGGCAGTAGCTGGTAGCCGGTCGCCGCGATGTTCCAGCCATTGTGGATCGTGAGATCAAGCGTGTGGATGTCGCCCTCGTAGATGGGGCACTGGAAATTTCCCATGCCTCCCGTGAGGCACGGGCAGGCGGGGAGATTCACGCAGACCACGCATTCCGGCGGGTAGCCGCCCGGCGGGAAATCCGACGGATTCACCTGCAGACAGAAGCAGACCATGCCTCCGATGGGCAGCGAGGGAATGGACACGAACAAGGTACCGTTGGCGCTGATCGCCGTGGGCGCTGAGGTAATCGTGGGCACGACCGAGGTGGCACCCGCGGGGACCGCGCCTGCGGGACAGGGGGCAAAGGCGAAAGTCAGAATCGTCGTGGGCAGCAGATTCTCCACCCCCAGCGTCACCATGTAGGGAGCGCCCGGCGTGGCGGGGCAAGTGACACTGCCGAGCGTGACCCGGGCGCGGGGCGGCGGCGACGCCACATCCACATCGCCGATGAGCGTCTTCGAGTAGTAATTGCCCAGCCCGTCGAGATCAATGAGGTGCGACTGCGAGTAGGGCAGCGCGGTCGTCGGGTTGCCGGTGCCGTCTATGCGCTGGATGCCATAGGCATAATTTATCTGGAACGGTGCGAGGCCATCACCGCTGCACCAGACACTGCCGCCGCAGGTCGGAGCCACTCCTCCCGCGCTGTTCGTGATCGGCCAGTTGTTCGCCCCGATGCGGAATTTGTTGTGCGGCGAGCCGACCCACGCGCCGGTGCTGCCGTTGTATTCCAGGACGCGGGCATTGTGCGTGCCATACAAGAGACTCTGGCTGACGCCGCCGTGATAGCGCTCCGCCAGCAGCATCACACCAGACTGGCTGAACTCTATGTCCGAGACCGGCAGGGAACTCCGGTTAATGGTGGAGTAACTGCTGGCCAGTACCGGCAGCTTGAACTCACGCACGGAAGTGCCCGGCAGGAAATTCCCCGTGCTGTCCAGGCCCACGGACCATATTTCCGCCTGCTTTCCGGCGGCCGCAGGATTCGTCACCGGCAACGGCGCAGGATCCATGCTCGACCAAATGCTGTAGTAGAGCCGGCCCGCATGAGTGCCGAGGCCCCACGGACGGCGCTCTTCCTGCGTGTAGTTGAGCAGAGGATTGTCCGCCACGGGCGCGTAGCTCGCCTGCGGCAGCGCGGTGACGCCGTGGTCAAAAATGCCGAGCACTGTGCCGGCGAGGCTCATCCGGTAGATCTTTCCGTCGCCGAGGTTCGTCACGAAGAGCGAGGCCGTGCCATTCGTGCTGCGTTGAAAGCACAGATTCCCCAGCGCGGCACTCGGTCCTGTATTCGGCCCGGCACCGGGCAATTGCGGAAAGGCGGTGATGCTGCCATCCGCTCCGCTCAACTTATAAACGGTGCCCGGCCCCTTGCCGGCGGGCCAGGTGGCCAGCCCATAGGTCATGCTCGCGGCCACATAGATGTTCGGCTGGGCAACATCATCCAGCGCGATGCCAAAGACTTCGCCCAGGTTCGCCGCCGTCCAGACGTGCTGTGGTCCGACCACCGGAGACTGCGCGACGACCTCATTGTGATCGAACTGCCAGGGGTGGTTCAGCGTCGCTCCTCCCACCGGCAAGGCCGCGGTGAGTTGCGGCGCCGACGTATTGTAGAGGGCCACCACCGGCCCGTTCGGATTCGGCGGGGGCAGTGAGGCTCCCGGGGCGAGCACGCTGCCCGAGTAGCAGGTGGCGACGGAGTAGTCCGTCTTCAGTGGAATGAGGTCCACCAGCGCCGCCGTGGCCGGCAGCACTGAAGCAAGGACAAGGAGACCAGCCGCAGAACGGCTGCGAAATGTGGAGAGGAAGCTCATGGGCATAGGTTTGGTGGAGTTGAATCTGCGATGGGTTGACGCTCTCTACTTGTGCATTCCCGGGAGCCGGATTCGCGGCGGGCCTCTTTATTTTCACAAGCCCACTGGGAGTGGCGTGCTTATAGCCGCCATTCATATCCATCCGCGCAGCGGGACTTCCCTGCGCGCCGTGGATAAAGTGTGCCTGCGGCAGGGAAATTTCAGATGGCGGCTGCAACCCGCCACTCCCAGTGCGCGGAGCGCGGCGCGTTACTTCCCGGCACCGGCCAGCGCGGGCGTGCCCCACAGGCGGAGGCGGTTGCCGGAGCCGGTCTCCGTGAGCACCTGTTTTCCAGAGCGGGAGAAGACGAGCAGGGTGCTGGCGCTGGGGAAGTCGCCGAGAAGGCGGCCAGTGGGGAGGTGCCAGAAGGCGAGGCGGTCGGCGATGGTCAGGACGGTGCGGCCATCGGGGCTGACGGCCACGGCGGTGATGGGAAAGCGCAGGCCGGTGAGTCGTCCGGTGATGCTTTGGCTGACGGGGTCTATCCGCAGCAGGTCATGGCCGCTGGCGGCGAGCAGCGTGCGGCTGTCCGGCAACCAGGCAAAGTCGGGGATGCTGGCCTTTTCATCGGCGGGCTGGTAGCCGCCGGTCTCGCGGCGTTCCTGCGGCGAGAGGACGTTGATAAAGTTGAGCATGCTCGTGGCCAGCTTGGTCGAGTCCGGCGACCACGCGTAATGGTCGCCGTGGTAGCTCGGAATGGAAAACACTTCCGGTATCGCCGCCTTCAAATCCACAAACCACGCGCGGGCCGAGTGGCTGGACGAGGCCCACCAGCGGCCATCCGGGCTGACAGACATCGGGGCGTGAATCTCTGCCGCGGTGAACGGCAGGGGAATAGTGCGGGCAAGACCGGCGCTGCGGCCATCCTCGCCCATGCGGTGCAATTCCAGACGCGCGTTTTCTTTGGCAGGCATCACGATGAGCACGGCCTGCCGGCCTTCGTCCGTCCAGCCGCAGAGCAGCACGTCCTCGCCTGCGGCGGCAGTGGTGAAGGTCACGGTCCGGCCACTGTGCAGATCCGCGAGATGAACTTCCCGGCCTCGGACAGGCCACGAGAACCACCGCTCATCCGGCGACCACGCTTGCATGGCGGTTGCCTGTTTGTCGGGCGACGGCAGCGACGGCACATAGCTGCCGGGCGGCGTGGCCACCGACCAAAAACGCACCGTGCCATCCTCCGACGCGGAGACGAGCGACTGCTTCCCGGTGAAGACGACGGAGATCAGCGGAGCCGTGTGGCCGGTGAGCACCATGGTGGCTTCGAGCGAGGGAGCCACGCGGAGGCTCGAGTCCGCGGAGGCACAGGCGAGGAGTTTCGCGTCGGAAGAAAAGGCGAGGTCCGTGATGACTGCCGGCATCGGCGGCAGCGCGTCCGTCGCTTGCAGCGTGTCCCCGGGCTGCGCGGGAACTGAGTAACCCCAGACATCGCGGTGACCACTGCGGGACACCGCCAGCAGGCCGCTGTCAGGAGAGAACGTCATCGCCCCGACTCCGTCGGAGATATACCATTTTGGCGCGAGCCTCTGGCCGGTGGTGAAATCCATGAGCGCCACTTCCCAATGATCGCCCGCCAGGACCACGCGCTGTCCGTCCGGACTGAGCACGGCGGCGAGCCACGAGCCGGGCAGCGAGGTGGGATGCGCTGGCGCCGCGCCGCGTTGCCAGAGGCACACCGGCCCCGCGTCCCGTTTCCACGAGACCTCACCGCGGTGCAGCGAAGCCGCCACGCGCGTGCCGTCGCTGGAAATAGTCACCGCGCCCGCGTGCAGCGGCAGCATCGCCTCGCGCTCGGGCGTCGTGCCGCTCAGATTCCAAATGCGGGCGAATCCATTTTCCGGCGCGAGCACGAGATGCTGGCCATCGGCGGAGACTGCCATGCCGGGCTGCTTGCCAATGAGACGGGCGCGGGAGCGGGCCTGTAGTTTCGGTGCCCAGCCCTTCAGCCCTAGCGTCGCGGCCCAGACCCTGCCCGCGGCGTCCGCCTGCTCCGGCGGGCCATTGGATCCCCACTCGTCCGGCCAGGGAGGTGGCACCGAGGTTTCCAGCAGTTGCTGCATCAGCCCCTCCTGGCCCTCACGCGCTTTTTCCAGCAGGCCCGCCTCCGTGAGCACCTCATGGAACTCCGGTCGCGTGCGCCCATCGCCGGGATCGCACCAGAGGAGCCGGTCATTTCCTGCCAGGAAAAGCCGGCGCGCCGCCGGTGCCCACGCCAGTTTCCGCGGCGGTCCTGGCACGTCGCGCAGCACCTGGAGACAGACCGGATCACTCAGCGCGATGTCCAGTTCCGCGCGCAGGGCCTGCCATGAAAAGTCGCGCAGCTCCGGGCGGGCGGAGTCGAGATAGGCGGTGGCGCGCAGGTGATCGTGCTCCGCCCACGCGCGCCATGCGAGCGACAGGGCCGAGGCATAAAGTTCCTGGCCGGCGTGCTGTTCGCTCGCTTCCGCGCGCTCCGTGGCCAGCGTGGCCGCGTCGCGCTCGCGGGTCAGCGCCACGTTATGCCGCCACACCATGATGCTGCCGGCGGCGAGGAAGCATATCACCAGCGGCCACAGCGCGGCCTGCACGCGATGCCGCCGCGCCCATGCGCGCAGGCGCTCGCGGGCGGTGGGCGGACGTGCCCGGATCGGCTCGCCGCGCAGCCAGCGATCGAGGTCATCCGCCAGTTCCCCCGCGCCGGTATAACGCGCCGACGGCTTTTTCTCCAGACACTTCATGGCGATGATCTCCAGATCGCGCGGCACGCTGTCGTGCAGCGAGGACGGGCGCACGGGATCGCGTTCGGCCACGGCGCGGAGGATTTCTGCGTGACTCGATCCCTCCGCCGGCGCGCGCCCTGACAAAAGAAAATAGAGCACGCCGCCGAGGCCATAGACATCCACGGCAGTAGTGAGCAGCGCGCCGCCGCCCGCCGCCTGTTCCGGCGCCATGAACGCCGGCGTGCCCACGATGTCGCGGCTCTTCGTCAGCGCCTCGCTGCCCGGCGAAGTATCGAGCAGCCGCGCGAGTCCGAAGTCCGCCACGAACGGCTCGCCGTGTTCATCAAGGAGAATGTTGGCCGGCTTCAAGTCACGGTGGAGCACGCCGCGTTCATGCGCGTAGGCCACGGCGCGCGCCACGCGCACCATCGTCTGCGCGATGACCTGCGGGCTTTTGCGCGGCTGCTCCTGGAGCGTGCCGCCAGTGAGCAGCTTCATGGTGAAGAACAACTGACCGTCCGCCACGCCGGCATCATAGACCGGCACGATGCCCGGATGTTCCAGCCGCAACACCACGCCGATCTCCGCGCGGAAGCGCCGTTCCACGCCCGGATGCAGCGCCCGCGCCGCGGCCACCGCCTTCAACGCCACCTCGCGCGTGGCATCAGGAATCCCCGCCTGCCGCGCGCGCCACACCGTGCCCATGCCGCCGCGTCCGATCACTTCCAAAAGTTCGTAGCCGCCAAGAAACTGCGCGCCATCCGGCGGCGGAGTTTCACCGAGCAGACTCTCCGCCAAACACTGCGCACACAATCCCGCCGCCGCATGAGCCGGCACCGCGCGCCCGCAGGACGGACACGCCCTGACATCGGCAACTGGCGCGGTGGTTTCCATGATGGGGTTCTAAAAGGAGCGGAGGTTTAACAGGAGGGAACAGAGGAAACAGAGAAGCATGAGTTGGAGCGCCACCATGGAATCCGGCCCTCTGGCCTCTGTTCTCTCTGTTTGCTCCTGTTCAAATTCCTCTCCGGTGCATGGTTTCTCAAGTGCCCGCAGCCAGCGCCATCACCAGATGCCGCATCTCGCCATCCACTTCCGCCTCCTCCGCCATCGTCTCCGCCACTTCCTCGCGGAAGACAAAACGGAACCGTTCGCGCAGCCGGTGGACGAGCGACTTCACCGCGCTCTCCGTGGAATGCAGCACCGCCGCCGCCGCCCTCAGCCCATCCGCGTCCGCCGCCGCGCCCGGCAGGAGAAAGGCCTTCACCGCGGCGAAGCGTCCCTGCTTGCCATCGGCATCGCACTCCGACTCCAGCCGCGCCAGCGCGCGACCCAGCAGCACCTCCGCCCAGCCCTTATCAAAGAGCCGCTCCGCCGCCAGCGCCGCGTCCGGCTCCATCTGATAGCGCGATTCTCCATGCGCCTCCTCCAGCGGCACATGCTCCGCATAGCCGCCGCGCTTTTGCCGGTGCGCCGAGCGTGCGCGATCCGCCAGCACATGATTCATCGTCCCCAGGAGGAACGACCGGAACTTCCCCCGCGCCGCATCCGCGCGCTCCAGCAATTGCTTCCCCACCAGCAGCGCGAAGAATTCCTGCGTCACGTCCTGCGCCTCCTCCTCCGCGCAGCCGCTGCGCCGCGCATAGGCATAAAGCGGATACCAGTAGCTGCGGCACAACTGCTCCAGCGCCCGCGCGCCGCCGGCATCCGCCGCATCGCGCGCGCGGCTCACGAGGCTCCAGTGCGTGGAGAGAAAACATTGCGGAGGATCGGGGGTCATGGGAGCAGTTGCCGGCGGCGGGCCATTCATTTCAGAATGCCGGCATCCTGTCACTCCCTATTCTCCTCGTCGCCCATCCATTCCTGCCGCACTGCCGTCAGGGAGTCACCGTGCGGTAATAGCGCCGCGCTCCGGTGGCGGCGGAGTCCGTGACATCGAAGCCCGCGACTCCGCCGCCGCTGGTGGTGGTGCTGCCGATGATGGTCCAGGTGACGAGGTCGCTGGAGGCCTCCAGATTCACCAGCGTGCTGGCGGGGCCGGTGACGGAGGCGGTGATTTGGATCCCGGCAGCGCCGCCGGACGGCGGGTCGAAGGTGAAGGAGGTGAAGTCGAATGCCGCCGCCGGCGCGCTGGCCTGCACGGTGAGCGTCACGTCATTGCCATCGCCGCCGGTGTAGCTGATGCGCCAGCTTGCGCCCCCGGATGCAAAGGTCGCGTCTTCCGCCAGCGGCGCGCCGTTGAAGGTGAACAGGCCGCCGCCAGCTACGGGGTCGGAGTCGTCGTTGGCGATGACGATGAAGGTGTGCGCCGCCGCGGGCACATAGCCGAGCGCGGGAGCGAGCGTGACATTGCCGTTGAGCGTGACCGCACCAGTGACGGCGAGCTGGTCGGCAAGGACGGGCGAGGCGAACTCGAGCGCAAGGATCGCGCCATCCTCGAACGTGACCGCGCCGGTGTGCAGCGTGCCGGGGCTGCTGCCGGGCGCGAGCGTGGCGGCGGACTGGACCGTGACTGCGCCGATGGTGCCAATGCCGCCGAGGATTCCTTCCTGGACCGTGGTGCCGCCGGTGAAGCTGCTGACGCCGTTGAGGAAGAGCGTGCCCGCGCCGGTTTTCAGCAGTGGCATCCCCGGCGAGAGCTGACTGATGCCGCCCGCGATGGTCACGTCGAAGCCGTTCGTATCCACCACGCCGCCCATGTCGTTGAAGCCGCTCGTGCTGCCGTTCAGCCGGATCACGCGCGTGGCGGGCAGCGTGAAATTGGCGAACGCGCGCAGCGTGCCCTGACTCACACGCGTGCTTTCCCCGTCGAAAAAGCTGTCGCCGAGTATGACGATGTTTGCCGCGTTGCCGAGTGAGCCGTTGGCGACGATGCCGAGCACCGCGCTGCCGAAGCCGTCGCTTCCCGAGTCGCCGAGCTGGATGTTGCCGGTGAAAGTATTCGCCGCGTTCGCGAAGCGCACTTCGTAGCCGGAGCCGCCGCCTTGCACGCGCAGCGGATTCCCGCCGGCGAGCAGCGCCTCGATGATGAGCGGCTGGCCGCTGGCGCCGAAGCGCGCGCCGCCCGCCGCGATGGTCATGGGAAACGTCGCGCCGATGACGACAGGCCCGGGTGCCTCGAAGTCGGCGAAGATGCCACCGTTGTCGAGCACCACGGCACTGCCCGCGCCGCCGAATCCCGCCGTCGTTTTCACCGAAACGCCCGCGCCGTCGCGCACGGTAATACCGCCGGTGAACGTGTTCTCGCCGAGCAGCCGCCCGCTGTCGAACTTCATGATCACGCCGCCCGTGCCGCTGATGACGCCGGCGATGGAAGATGAGCCGCGCGTGGTGAGCGTGCCCGCGCCGAGCGCGATGTCGCCGTCGCCGTTCACGTTCACGAGTTCGTGGTTGAGGCCGTTCAGGTCGAGCACCGATCCCGCCGTCGTGTTGACCCTCGCGCCGAGGCCGAGTGCGTCGTTCGTGCCGATGCGCAGCGTGCCGGCGTTGATGAACACGGAGTGCAGATTGTCGTTCGCGTTCTTCGTATTGAGCCGCAGCACGCCCGCGCCGTCTTTGGTGAGATGCTCGCCGGTGATGGGCTGATGGAACGTTAGGTCGAAGCCGTTTGTGTCCACGGTGGCCAATGTGAATGCGGTGCTCCGCGTCGCGGGAATGTCGAGACCGGCCCGCGCGAGGAGGCGCCCGGGCAGATCGTTGAATCCGTTCTCCCGCCCGATGTTCAGCACGCCCGCCGGTGCGCCGATGCTGGCATCGCTGAAAAGCTCGAGCGTCTCGCCGGCGATTTCGGTACCGCCGGCGTGCGTGTTCGTGCCGGTGAGCACGACACTGCCACCCAGCCCGCCGCCCGAGCCGCCGCCGAGGCGCAGCAGGCCGGCGCCGCCGCTGCTGGTGATGTTCTGCGGCACGGTGAACGTCACGCCCCCGGGCGCGGCCAGCACGCTGGCGTTCCCGGTGAGCGTGAGGCTCCGCGCTGGCGCGAGCGTCTGCGTGACGGACGAGATCAGCGTGCCGCTGTCGAGTTGCACTGAGCCGCCGGCCTGGCCGAGGTTTTCGTCGGCGGAGTAAGTGACCGAGCATTGCAGGCCGATGACCAGGCCGCCGGTGAACGTGTTCTGGCCGGTGAGCGTGACCGGCCCGCCCGTGCCAATGCCGATGCTGGTCACCGTGAGTGGCCCCGGGCCGCTGATGGCCGCGCCGATGGTGCCGGGAAAATTGCGCGGCACGACGATGAGGCCGTTGTTCATCACCCACGGATGCGGGCCGATGGTCACGATGTTGTCGAATTCAAAAAAGGCGTCGGTGGCAAAGGTCACGGGGTTGGCGGGATTGCCTAACTGGTTGCCGCTGCCGTGCAGCAAGTGCCCGCTCACGGAGACCGGACCGGTGAAGCTGCTGGCCTGCCCGCCATTGAGCAGGTTCGTGCCCTCAAGCACGAGCGCGCCGCTGCCGGTGATGGGGCCATTGAAGGTCACGCGGCCGGCGAGCGCGTGCGAGGTGAGCATCTGACCGTTGAGATTGACCGTGCTGACATGCAGCCCCGACGTGATGCCCGAGCCGTTGGCGGAGAACTGCGCCGGGCCGGACAGCGTGATGTTTCCCGTCCACGCGCCGGGACTGCCAATGAGACTGCCGCCGAGCGTGAGCGGGCGGTCAATGACCGTGCTCCGGGGGATCGGTTGCCCTAGACTGATCCGCTCCACGCCCTCCTGCAATTCCACGACTGCGCCCGCCGCGCCTGTCACCTCAGGCGTCGCTCCGAAGGCGGTGGTGTACTTTTCCTGCACGCGGCCCTGCGAGATTTGCGCCGGCCCGGAGAAGGTATTGAGCACCGTCGTGAAACCGCCAATGACGAGCGTGCCC
>JANOZA010000804.1:0-7405 GCA_031429155.1 Verrucomicrobiota bacterium
GGATAGATGATCCTGCCCACGCGGCCTACAACCATCACATTGTCGTGGATCCCCGAAACCCGCCGCCCTGGTATGAGAAGCAGCGCATGAGGCTGGGTGACTTCGCCTATGAGTTTCTCCTGGAAATTCGCCACAATGCAGACCCTCCCGTGCCCAACCACGGGAGTGCCATTTTCTTTCACATCCGTCGCGGTGCCAACACTCCGACGCATGGCTGCACCACCATGGCAAGGCCGGACCTTGTCAAACTGCTCCAGCGTCTCCGCCCGGCGTTGAAACCGCATTATCTGCTCCTGCCGCGCGCCGAATATGCTTCTCGAATCAAGGCATGGGGACTGCCGGCACAGATGCCCTGAGCGGGTTGCGGGCTTCCCAACAGTCCGGTCCTGCGGGTGTTTTGGGAGACACTTCCCGCATGTGGCAGGTGTCTCTGATTCCTCAACGCGCCATCGCTGGCTCCTGTTGAGCGCGCATGAGTTCGATGACATCGCGGAATTTGGCGGCGTTGCGCGGATCGGCGTCTGCGAGGGCCTCGTGGCTTTCAAGGCAGATCTCGGCACGCTCCAATTTGCCGCAGGGCTCCACCGGCAGGGAGGCGCATCTCGGGGCGACTCCGGGCTCCGTTAGATGCTCCTCGTTGTCATCAACGGTGAAAATTTCATCAAGGCCGAGGCTGCGGAGGAGTTCTGCATTGCGGCCGGCGGCGTGAATAACGAGAAGCGCGCCCCCGGCTTCATCAAGCCGCCCGGAAATGCAGGTGAGAGTGCCCATAAAAGTACTGTCCATGCCGGTACAAGAAGAGAGGTCAACGATGACCCGCTGACCTCCCGTCGTTTGCACCTGTTCCTGCACGAAGGCTTTCAATTCACGGCTGTTTTGATGGCTGCCCTTACCTTCAATTCGCACCCATACATTGCCATTCACACAGCCTGCGAGGATGCCTGATTCAGTGTTCATTGGAGCATTGCTGCGCGTTGCCATGATCTACAGAGGGATCCAGTTTACCCCCTTGATGCGAAATAGCAAATCACCAGCGCGCCCGGCTGACAGGTCTGCGGCCGCGGGCGGCGATTAGGGCAGTCAGAGCGTGCGCTCGTGTTCAAGGATTCGTCCGATGGCATCGTGGAACTCCTGGAGCACTTCCAGCGGTACCATGATGGTGTCGCGGCGGCCGCGCACGTCTTCCGTAATTTTGACGACACGCCCACGGGCGTTCTCTTTGAGATCGAGAAAAAATTGCTTCCTCTCGGTGACGATTTTCTCCGTCATGAGCGGCGGAGTGCTTTGCCGCTGATAGCCGTCGTCGCCACCACCGCCGCCACCACCGCCGCCACCACCGCCGCCACCGCCGCCGCCGCGGTAGCCACCGCCTCCACCGCCCCCACGATATCCTCCTCCTGTGTTGTCCTGATTCTGGTATGAATCGCCGCTTTGATATGAGTCCTGATAGTAGTCCATGATTTTCGCTGTGTGTCCTTTCCCTGATTTGTTGTGCTTGATTGGTGAAACGCGCCGACGGTCACAAATTTCTGTCCTCCAGCGCCGGGCGGAGAATACAGGAACGGCGCGGCTTGTCCATACTCGTTTTTAGCATCGTTTCGAGTCGTCGGGCCGGCGCTGTTTTGCCACCGGCACACAAAAAACGGCGTCCGTTGCCGGACGCCGTTCTTAAAGGATACTACCTGCTGGAAATTAGCGGGAGTAGAGTTCGACGACGAGCTGCTCGTTGACGATGGGGTCAATTTCCTCGCGGCTGGGGAGGCGGTTCACTTTGCCACCAAGCTGATCGCGGTCCTGGCTCAACCAGTCAGGCACCACAATGGCCTGGGTAAGGTCGAGGGAGCGAAGACCCATCTGCTGAGCACGGGCGCTTTGCTTCATGGCGATTACATCGCCTGGCTTGCATTGCGCGGAGGCGATGTTGCACTTCCTGCCGTTCACAGTGACGTGGCCGTGGCTGACGTACTGGCGTGCTGCGTTGCGGCTGTTGGCCAGTCCAAGGCGGTAAACGACGTTGTCGAGGCGGCACTCCAGCATTTGGAGAAGAATTTCCCCCGTGACGCCGCGGCGGCGGGAGGCTTCTTCAAAGAATCGGCGGAACTGCTTTTCGAGAACTCCATACTGATAGCGGAGTTTCTGCTTCTCGGTCAGGGCGATCGAGTAGTCGGAGAGCTTCTTGCGGCCACTGCGCGCACCGTGCTGGCCGGGGCCGAAGCTGCGGCGTTCGAGGGCTTTGGATGGTCCAAAAATAGGGACTCCGAAGCGACGACTGATCTTGTCTTTTGGGCCTGTATAGCGTGCCATAAGTAAGGTAGTGGGAAAATTGGGTTACACGCGGCGGGCTTTTGGCGGGCGGCAGCCGTTGTGGGGAACGGGGGTCACGTCGCGCACGGTGGTGACTTCCACGCCGATCGCGGAGACGGCGCGCACGGCGGATTCACGTCCTGCTCCGGGGCCTTTGACGTGAACTTCAGCTTCGCGCAGTCCGTGGCCCATGGCCTGACGGCAGGCGTCCTGGCTGACCATTTGAGCGGCGTAGGCGGTGCTTTTGCGGCTGCCCTTGAAGCCCATCTTGCCGGCGCTGCTCCATCCGAAGACGTTGCCGCGCATGTCGGTGATACTGACGATGGTGTTATTGAAGCTGGCGAGAACGTGAACAACTCCGGTGGTGATGTTCTTGGAGCCCTTGGCCTTTACGACCTTCGGCTTACTGTCTTCAGGGTCGAGAAGGGCAGCTACGGCTTGTTTGGCAACAAGGGCGGCGGCTTCTTTGGCGGCCTCAGCGGAAAGCTGGGCAGCGGGGACCGGTGTGGGGGCGGCAGGAGCCGCAGGTGTCGTTTGGGTTTCGTCAGCCATGGAAAGTGTGGGCGCTGGGGATGGAGATTAGGACTACTTGGACTTCTGCACACCAACCGTGCGGCGCGGTCCCTTGCGGGTGCGGGCATTCGTCTTGGTGCGCTGGCCGCGAACGGGAAGGCCCTTGCGGTGCCGGATGCCACGATAGCAGTTGATTTGCTGAAGTCGTTTGAGGTTTAGCTGCAGGTCCCGGCGAAGGTCGCCTTCAATGGCGAGGCCGTTTGCCTGAATGACAGAGACGATGGCCCCGATTTGCTCGTTGGTCAGTTCTCCGGTGCGCGTGTCGGGGTTGATGTTCGCCTGGCCGAGCACCCGCTTCGCGAGAGCAGGGCCGATGCCGTAAATGTAGGGGAGGGAAGCTTCGATGCGCTTCTCATTTGGGATATCAACGCCTAGGAGTCGTGCCATATTATAGTGGAGCGGGAGTGGAAAGAATTAGTTGCCCTGGCGCTGTTTGTGGCGCGGGTTCTTGCAGATGATGCGGACGACACCCTCCCGGCGGACGACGCGGCAGGATTCACAAAGTTTTTTGACGGAAGGACGGACTTTCATTTTAGGAGGAGGGAGAGGGAGAATCGTCTTACTCACACCCGCCGCTTGCCTCGCGAAAAGGGACCGGTGAGAAGACAAAAACACCGCCTCGAAACCGTGAAGGCTGCGGGGCGGGGGGCGATCCGTAGCATCCCGCCCCTACTTGGCAAGTGGCTAAATCATGATTTTTGTTTAGGGAGTGCGAAGGAGTCTATTGAGCCTGCGAGCCGGACTTTTCTTCGTTGACTCCCTTCGCACCTGATTCACCGGAGTGCAAAACTCAACCCCTGGAAGCATTCATCATGAAAAAAGTCCTTATCATCGGAGCCGGCGGCGTCGGCCGCGTCGTCGCCCACAAGTGCGCCCAGGTGCCCGAAGTCTTCGGCAGCATCCTCCTCGCCAGCCGCACTAAGTCGAAATGCGACGCCATCGCCGCCGACATTCTCGAAAAGAAAGGCCGCACCATTCAGACCGCCGCCATAGATGCCGATGACGTGGCCGCCACCGCCGCGCTCATCAAATCCTTCGGAGCCGACATCGTCATCAACGTCGCGCTGCCGTATCAGGATCTCACCATCATGGACGCCTGTCTCGAAGCCGGCTGCGACTACGTGGACACCGCCAACTACGAACCGCTCGACACCGCGAAGTTTGAATATCACTGGCAGTGGGCCTACCAGGAGCGCTTTCAAAAAGCCGGCCTCACCGCGCTGCTCGGCAGCGGCTTCGATCCGGGCGCGACCAACGTCTATTGCGCCCACGCCGCGAAGCATCACTTCGACGAAATCCACACCCTCGACATCGTGGACTGTAACGCCGGCAGCAACGGCCTGCCCTTCGCCACCAACTTCAATCCTGAGATCAACATCCGCGAAGTCACCGCCAAAGGCCGCTTCTGGAAAGACGGCGCATGGCACGAGACCGATCCCATCTCCGTCGGTGCCACGTTCGACTTCCCCGGCGTGGGCGAGAAGAAGATGTATCTGCTCTATCACGAAGAACTGGAAAGCCTCTCGAAGCACTTCCCCACCGCGCGCCAGATGCGCTTCTGGATGACCTTCTCCGACAACTACCTCACCCACCTCCGCGTGCTGGAAAACGTCGGCATGACCAGCATCAAACCCGTCATGCACGAAGGCCGCGAGATCATCCCCCTCCAGGTCCTCAAAGCCATGCTCCCCGACCCCGGCAGCCTCGGCGCGAAGACCGTCGGCAAGACCTGCATCGGCGACCTCATCACCGGTGTGAAAGACGGCCAGGTGAAGCACTACTTCGTCTGGAACGTCTGCGATCACGAAGAATGCTTCCGCGAAACCGGCGCCCAGGGCGTCAGCTACACCACCGGCGTCCCCGCCATGATCGGCGCGAAGATGATCCTTGAAGGAAAATGGAAAAAGCCCGGCGTTTGGAACATGGAGCAGAACGACCCTGATCCCTTCATGGCCGACATGAATAAATACGGCCTGCCCTGGCAGGAGAAGACGCTGCCGGAGAATCCGCTGGCGGCGATTTCAGCGTAAGCCGCAGAAATCCTTTTGCGGCGGCAGTGGTTGGCGTGGCGCGCTTTTTCTCACCCCGCAGCGCCACGCAGATCACTCCGCCTCTTTCTCAGGATGGCGGCCGATCCACTGCATCTCCGCAGCCCCGGCCACTTCATCCAGCGTCTTCTGCTGCGCTGGCGTGAGCAGCGGGCGCATCTCGGCATTCAGCGCGCGGATGCACTCCAGCCGTTCGGCCATGCCAGGCCGGGTCGCTTGTATCTTCACCATGCCGCGCCGGATCACGGGGATGATTTCCGCGCGCTGCGCCGGTGTGAGGTTCAGCGTGCGCGAGTAATAGCGGATGATCTGGGCGGAGTTCACCGCCAGCCCATCGTTGGTCTGCACGACCACGGGACCGCCGCGACTGTTGTCCTGCGGATCGCGCGCGCGGGCTCCGGTGGGCGCGGTGAAGCGGCCGGTGACGATGCCGGCGGCGAAGATGCCGCAAAGGGCGAGGACGATGCGGATGATTTGCCAGCGGTTCATAGCGGTCAGCCCTCGGGTTCGTCGGTGATGGTGGCGGAAAAGAGGTCGGGCATCGCTTCCGCGGCGGCGGTTTCTTCAGCAGCAGGCGGACCCAGGGAAAAGGAAACGCCACTCACGGCGAGCGCGACGGCGAGGCCGGCGTAGCTGAGGCGTTCCCACAGCACGATGGGCGAACGCGCGGCGGCCCAGCGCGCGGCGATGCGCGTGGCGGCGCCGGGCGGCAACGGTTCTTCCAGCGGCAGCGCGGGCGGTGGAGCGGTGCGGGCCTTTTGCAGGAGGCGGTCGAGTGATTCATTCATGGGCGGGCGGAGTGGAGGTTTTCATAGGCCGTCTGTAAACGGCGGCGCGCGCGAAAAAGCCGGACACGCAGCAGCACGGCATTCCAGCCGGCTTCGGCGGCGACATCGGTGTGGCTGCGCTCGCGGAGTTCGACCTCGCGCAGCAGCCAGGCATCGAGCGGCGGGAGTTGGGCGAAGAGTTTTTCCAGCAGGGCGGCGGCGTCTTCGCCGGCGGTGACGGAGGGTGCTTCGCCTGGCGTGCTTTCTGTGAGCACGGCCTGCTGCGCGGGCGGGAGATCGCTCCAGCGCACCTCTGCGGCGCGCGAGCGTTTGCGGCGCAGGCGGTCAATGCAGGTGCAGCGGGCGATGCGGGCCACCCAGTGCTCCAGCGGTGCATCGCCGCGGTATTTTCCGGCGCTGCGGAAGACGGCGAAGAAGATGTCCTGCGTGAGATCGTCGGCTTCATCCTTCAGAGTGTGGTGCGAGTGAATGATGCGCTGCACGAGCGGACCGAGCGCCTCCACCAGGGTGCGCGCCGCCGCCTCATCGCGCCGGGCGGCGCGGCGCAGGAGATCGGGGAGGTCGTGGGAGAGCACAGGGGGAGTCTTGCCATACTTGTGAGCCTCCAGGCAAGTGGAACAGAGGCGGGACGCCTGTGTTCCGCTGTTTTCATCAGTGTGCGGTGAAGAAGTCCATGACCCCGAGCTGGCCGTTCCAGCCCACGCCGTCATTGCCGCCGGGCCACTTGTGGCCGCCGCTGCTGAGCGTGAGGAATTTCACCTCGCGGTCGCTCTGTCCGGGTGGCGTGGGCCAGGTTTCCTCGCTCCAGGTGCCGGCGACCCAGTAGGTGGAGCGGTTTTGCGTGAAGGTTATATGCGGCCAGCCGGCGGCGGCGCTGACGTTCGCCGGATTCTGAAACCACAAGAGCGGCAGCGTGTTCGCGGCGATCACCCCGCAGGTCAAAAAGGGCAGGCAGGTCTCCGAGGTCTGCGGCGCGCGCAGTTCCACCGGCACATCCAGCGGCGCGCTGTAGAGGTTGTCATCCATCCACACGTCCTGCCTGACAAAGTGATTCTCCACGTTCGGAAAATGCTCCGGCAGCGTGCCGGGGTTCACGAAGCCGCGCTTCACATTCGTCGCGGGCGTGGGCAGCAGGCAATTGCCGGTGAGCCAGCGGCCGACGTTCTGGCGCGAGGACGGCTGGCGGTCCGGCTGGCCGTCCTGGTCGAGATCGAAAGTCTGGCCGTCAGGTGTATAAAAGACCGGCCCTTCGTAGGCCCACGCGCCGCCGCTGGTGATCATGTTCATGAGGATGCACGGACGCGGCTTGGCCGGGAGCAGCGGCGCGGCGCTGAAGTCGAAGAGCACGCGCGGCGAGTATTTGCTGATCCACGTCGTGCCGCTCTCCATGATGGCGAAGGCGCGGAACGGATGCGCGGCATCGGTGCTCAGATAATGCACCATGCTGCCGCCATTGGAAAAGCCGGCGCAGTAGAGCCGGTCGGCGTCCACGCGGAGGCCGGTGTTGTTGATGAGATGGTTCACCAGCGAGAACAGAAACGCTTTGTCATCCACCCAGGGTTGGATCTTCGCCGCATCGCTGACCGCCGGATCGGGATGAGCGATCCACGTAAAGTCATCCTCGGCGGAAGTGGCATCCGGGAAGACGGTGATGAAGCCGCGGTCGCTCGCGATGCCACGCAGCTCGCTCTG
>JANOZA010000805.1:0-3542 GCA_031429155.1 Verrucomicrobiota bacterium
ATGGATGTCGGGCCGCGGGCGCACGATCAAAATCGTCGAGCCGCAGTGAGCGGGTCGCTCTTCAGGACCGACTGGGGACCACCCTCTCAGCATTCATGAAGGCGAGGACTGCCGGAAATCTTCGCGGAGCGCAATGAGCCCTGCCCGGAGTTTCATTCTTCATTCTGCACCCTACATTCCGGCTTTCCCTCATGCGCTCCGCCACGCTTTTCCTCATCGCCATCCTCACGCCCTGCGCGGTGCTGTGCTGGATGACGTGGCGATCCATGAAGGACGACGCCGGCAAGATCAAAGAGCAGCGCACCACCTTTTATCAGCAGTCCGTGGACAACGCGGCGCGCACGGCGGGCGAGTTCATGACGGCCCAGCTCCGCGCCTTCGGTGAATCCGTGGATAATCAGCTCCTCGTCACGAAAGCGGATGAATTACGCCCGCGCTTTCACCAGTCCATTCGCGGTGTCTTTCCGCTCGCCGAGGCGGGATTCATTTTCGAGACGACCACTGGCCGCCTCCTGCCGCAGACGGAGCCCGGCGAGCAGATGGTGACGGAATTCACGGCTCGCCACGCGTGGTTTTTTTCCGGAGAACCACAGCCGCTGTATTTGGAAATTCCCGCACCGGATGCTTCCTCCCTCTCACGCCACGCGCGGCCGGTTGTCGCCGCCGCATCGAAGCCCGCAGCCCCTGCGACTATTGACGATGCGCTTAACTCGCTGGCGGCCGACACAAAACGCGAGCCCCCGCCCGCCCCCGCTCCCGCGCCGGCGGAGAAAGACAAAGCAGCGGACGTCCCGGAACGTGCGGCCCCCAAGCCAGCGACGGAGCCATCCTCCCCTCAAAGCACTAACAGCAAGGTAAAACCGGTCGTCACCACCATCGCTGCACTCATCGCCCGTCACGAGACCGGCATCGTGAGCGTCCCGCGTGATGAAGGACTCTTCACGCTGCTCTGGTATCAACCGCCGGACTTGCCCGGCCTCACCTTTGCCGCCGTATTGCTGCCGGCAGGCTTTACGAATGCACTCACCACACATCCCTCCATCACGGCACCGGATGACGACACCTGCCTTGCCATTCTCGACCACGCAAAGCATCCCGTCGCTCAATGGAATACCGGTGGCTCGTGCACACCGGAGTCATGGGCGGCCCCGTTTGTGACCCGCGAGGCCGGCAGCGCCCTGCCCCGCTGGGAAGCCTCCGTCTTCCTGCGCGATCCCGCGGTCTTTTCCAAAGCCGCATCCGGCGCCCGCTGGCAACTCGGCCTCATCGTCACCACCGCCAGCCTCGTCGCCATCGCCGGAGCGCTTTTCATTCTCCGCGATGCCCGCCGCGCTGCGCGCGATGCCAGACTCAAGACTGATTTCGTCTCCAACGTGAGCCACGAATTGAAAACCCCGCTGACCTCCATCCGCATGTTCAGCGACCTGCTCGGCACCAATCCCGCCGCACCTCCGGAGAAAACGAAACGCTATGCCGAAGTCATCGCCGGCGAGGCCGCACGGCTCACACGCCTCATCAACAACGTGCTCAGCTTCTCCCGCATGGAAGGCGGCCGCGACGAACTGCAAATCGCTCCGCTCGACCTCCGCTCCCTGACAGAAGAAACCGTCGAGCACATGCGCCCGCAGTTGGAAAAAGATGGATTCACGATTCAACTAACGCTGCCGGAAAACCCCGTCGCCATTCGCGCAGACGCCGATGCCCTCAGCCAGGTGCTGCTCAATCTTCTCGGCAACGCCGCCAAGTATGGCCACACTCCGGATGGCCCGCGCGAGATCGCGATCAGCCTCGCCGCCGCAGAGAAAGTGCGCCTCTCCGTGGCCGATCGCGGCAACGGCGTCCCCCGCGGGCATGAACGCCGCATCTTCGAGAAGTTCCAGCGCGCCCACGACACGCTCGCGAGCGGCACGGCCGGCAGCGGCCTCGGCCTTACCATCGCCCGCCGCCTCGTGGAAGCCCACGGCGGCACCCTCGACTATGCCCCGCGCGACGGCGGCGGCGCGGAGTTCATCGTCACGCTCACCGCTTGTTGAAGCGCGCAATCTCACGCGCCACTTCGCGGTTCGCTTCCTTCTTTTTCAAGTCCTCGCGTTTGTCGTTGGCGATCTTTCCTTTGGCGACGCCCAACTCGATCTTCACCTTCGAGTCCTTCCAATAGACACGCAGCGCCACGAGGGCGTGGCCTTTCACCTGACATACGCCATAGAGCCGCATGATTTCCTTTTTGTGGAGCAGCAGCCGGCGAACGCGCTTCGATTCGTGCTGTTCCCAGCTCGCCTTGGCATACGGCTGAATGTCGCAGCCATAGAGCATACACTGGCCACCCTCGATGCGGGCAAAGGCGTCGCGCAGATTGATCCGCCCGTCGCGGATGGACTTCACCTCCGTGCCTTTCAGCTCCATACCCGCCTCGATCGTTTCGAGGATGTGGTATTCGTGCGTAGCCTTGCGGTTGCTGGCGATCTCGGGGTTCACGGCGTCAAAAGTCGCCCGGCCCGGGCGGAAAGGAATGCTGACCGCACTTCACTGCGGCATGGAATGGCGGGTCCGGGCACTCCGCCCGGCGAAAGAAAAACGACGATCAGTCCCCGGCGAGGCCGTCCACGTATTCTGCGGTAATTTTGCCTTCGATGATTTCGATGAGCGCGATGTCGCCCTGGCCGAGTCTGTATCCGTAGCCGGCCGTGTTGATCAGCGGGGCGCGCCCCTGATTGAGCTGGCGCACGCGGCGCGAGACGAGATTGATCAGCACCGGGGGATGCGGAATGGTCTTGGAGGCTTTATCAATGAGGTCGCTTTTCATGAATGGTAGGAAGGGGTAGAAGGGGCGCAGTTGCGGGAGTAAAATCCCCATCCGCAGTGGCGGAGGGAAAGAAGATATCTACGGAGCAGTCTGCGGCATTGTCGGCGGTGAAGGAAGCCCCTGCCACCAGCGAAAGTGCCGGGGCGGGCGGGGAGTGCTGGGCTTAGCAGCGATTCCCCGACTGGCAACAGACGATTTTTTCCGTTGCGCATCCCAATGCCGCCCCTTAAATCCGCGCTCCCCAAAAGTCTGACCATTAAATAGTTACTTTCTTATGTCCCAACACTCCAGTCTCAAATCCGGCGGCGGCGCCATTGGTGCCAAACGCAGCGTCATGAAGCGTTTCGAGCGCGTCAAACTCATGAAAAAGCGCGGCGTGTGGAAAGAGGGCCAGAGCGCTCTCGGCCTTCCCAAGACGCTTCCGGAGGAGTAATCCGCCCCATCACTCATTTTTGATCCTGCCGGGCTGAAGGTGCTGCACTTTCAGCCCGGTTTCTTTTCCCATGCGACTCAACCGCTACCTCGCGCTTTGCGGCCTCGCGTCCCGGCGCGCCTGTGAGGACCTCATCACCTCCGGCAAAGTCCTCGTAAATGGCAAGCGCGTGGAAAGCCTCGCCACCGTCATTGGCGACGAAGACAATGTCGTCGTGAACGGCAAGGAAGTCTCCGCCGCCCGTTACATTACGCTCGCCCTGTACAAGCCGCCAAACGTCTTGAGCACCAAGTCAGACCCGAAGGG
>JANOZA010000806.1:0-2930 GCA_031429155.1 Verrucomicrobiota bacterium
AAACAACTCCAGGACGGACACGTCACCCCGTTCGAAGCCTACATGAAGTCCATTGATAAGAACCGCTTCAAGAAGTTCCTGCCAAAGGAAATGAAGGAACAGATGGGCGGAGAATAAGTCGCTGCGGGGCGATTGGCCGCAGCGCGATCATGGACGCTGATGCCGGTTTGTGGCGGGCCGGAGCCGGGCAAACCTCAACCCACGGCCCCGCGGCGAAAACCATCAGGAGCGTCTCCCCTGTCGAAAAAGTCAGGCCTGCGTCCCCCGCCCGGAGGAACACCTCCCGCACCGTATCATCAGGAATACGACAGGCTCCTGAAAATGGGGCGAGTGGAATATGAGGACCGGTAACGGTGGTGACCGGACGTGGTTCTCGCGCCTCTGCCTGTTCGCCGTCCGTTTGGCGCGGACTATCCGGTAGTTCCAAGCCCTGGCGGGTCGCCACGCGGAACAGATTCCCGGGGCAAGCTGCGGGACAACTTCTCCCCGGCTACTGGCGCCGGCTGGTCAGCCGCGGCTTAATTATCCGGCACTTGCCCTCCACTGCGGAAAGTGCCAAACTCCTCCCCATGACCATCACCCTCACCCCTGACCAGGAAAAGCTTGTCAATGAGCGGGTCCGCAGCGGTCAGTATCTGCATCCTGAGCATCTGGCCTCCGAAGCCTTTCGCCTGCTCACCGTCCGCGACCAGCATGAGCAGGAACTTACCGCCCTGCGCCAGGATATTGATGCCGGATGGGAGGACGCAGAGAATGGCCGGCTTCTCAACGGCCCGCAGACCATGGCCGCACTGCTCCAGCGCGCCCGGGATCGTGTGGATGCCCGCGGATGAACTACGAACTCACGCAGCGCGCGCATTGCGACCTTGAGGAAGTGGACGACTATCTCGCCCGCCGCGATGTGAATGCGGCCCGGGACTTCCTCATCCGGGTGGTCGAAGTCTTCGAACTCCTCGCTGAACACCCCGAGATCGGACGCCGCCGCCCGGAACTCAAAACGGGCCTTCGTTCCTTCCCCGTCGGCAGTCATGTTGTCTATTACCGCGTGGCTGAACGGCGCGTGCAAATCCTCCGCGTCGGCCACGGAGCCAGAGACGCCAAAGCCCTCCTCGCCTTTCTGGAAGAGTAATCCCCGCCGCCGCAGGCACCTATAACCAGGTAGGGACAGGCTCCCGCATGTCCCACTTCAAGATAGCCGGCGTCTCAGCGCCGGGCGGCGCGGAGCCGGGTGAACAGCAGGCCACTGCCCCGCGGCGAAAGTCACGAGGAGCGCCTCCCCTGCCGAAAAAGCCAGGCCTGCGTCCCCGGCAAGGAGGAACACCTCCCGCATCGTATCAGCACGAATACGTCAGGCTCCTAAAAGAGGGCTGGTGGAATATGAGGACCGGTATCCGTGGTGAGGGCGGGTGATTCTCCCGCACCTGCCTCTATCTGGCACAGCCCCGCCGTCGGCTGCGCGATGCCAGCGAATACCCGATTGGTGCGGCTCGTTTCTTCTCGTTACCCGCCGTCGCCTTCCAAGCCCCGCCGCTTGCATTTCAGCACTTCGCGGGAATGATCGCCACGATGCACGCTCCCGTCCAACTCACCGTTCCCATGCCCGCAAAGCTGGCGGAACTGCGGTTCCCTAAAGCACTGGACCAGCGGCTCCAGTTCCTGCTCGATGAGCAAAACCGCAGAGGCAAACTGACCGCCGCTGAGAAACGCGAAGCCGAAGGCCTCACCCGCGTCGCGACGACCCTGTCCATCCTCAAACTCGGCGCGCAGTTGCAGGCACGGCAGTGAGCCTATGCCGGTGTCCCTCTCATTGCGCCGTCGCGTGACACAGCGGGCCGGAGACCGGTGCGAATACTGCGGACTCTCCAGCAAGGGCCATGGCCTCCCGCGATGCCTAAGCCAGCGGCCAGGTATGCAGGATTTCCGGCCTCACTATCCTGCCGTTCCGCAACATCACGGCGCAAAGAGTTCACCAAGTGTCTCCAGCACCGTTGTGGCTGTGGCCCGATCTATCCTCCCGAGGCGTTTGACGAGCCGCGTCTTGTCCACTGCGCGTATTTGATCCAGCGCAATCTCTCCTGTCTTTCCCTGGAAAGTAACCGCAGGCCGCGTGGGCCAGCGGCGGCGCACGGTGGTCATGGGCGCGATGATGACCGTGGCCAGTGCATCATTCACCTCATCCGGCGAAACGATCACGCAGGGCCTCGTCTTCGCCGTCTCCGCGCCCTGAGCGGGATCCAGCGCGACCAGGAACACCGCGAACCGCTCGATCACCATTGCCACTCCTCCGCATCGAACTTGTTCTGCACCTGACGCGCCTCCGCGAGTTCATCCTTGCGGGACTTCGGGCTGCGAAACGCCTTCGCCCACCCCTCGCGCGGTTTGCGCCGGGGTTTCAGCAGCAGGCCCTCAGGGGTCGTCTCTACTTCAAGTCCATAAGGCCATGCTCCGGGGGAGAGTGATTGCGTTTTCATTGGGCCATCGTCCGTCATGACCCCGGCTGCGTCAAGAACAGCCAGCGTCTGTGAACTGCCGGGCCGGATCCCCGCGGCGAAAGTCATGCGGAGCGCCTCCCCTGTCGAAAAAGTCAGGCCTGCGTCCCCGGCAAGGAGGAACACCTCCCGCATCGTATCAGCACGAATACGTCAGGCTCCTGAAAAGGGGCTGTTGGAACAGGACGACCGGTCTCTGTGGTGAGCGCGCGTGTTTCTTGCACACCTGCCGGTGCGCGGTCCGTTTGGCGGGGCGGTTTTGGAATCATCGTCCCTCGCAGCACCTCAGTTTGGAATTGACCCGTTGGGCCGGCAGAGCAGGAGCGAAGCGGCGAGAGTGTTGCGGAGCCTTGATAGCCAGGTGGGGCAGCCGACTCCGGGGACCGGAACGAAGTGGAACCGGAGCAAAGCGGAGATAGCCGAAGGCAAATAGCCGCAGGC
>JANOZA010000807.1:0-5983 GCA_031429155.1 Verrucomicrobiota bacterium
CGCCAGCACCTTGGCATGACGCAATACGGCGCGGCCTATGTCCTCAAGATCATCCACTTTTTCCGCCTGCGCGGAGAGGAAACCGTCGCCGATGAGAACACCCAAACTGAGCGCCACTCTTGAACGGTCTGACGATGTGCCTTTGGGAATCTCGCGCTTCAGCTTCTCGTAAGGCAACTGGCCCAAAAGATCGAGCGAACCAAAGATTTTCCGGATGCTCGGCGTAGTGAATTGATTGACGCCAAACTCCTCACGAACATGCGGATCGTTCAGTAAATCTTCGGGAACTTCAGGTCCCTCCGCCTTGACAGCTTCATCCGGCTTTTCCGGATCGCCGGCGTTTTCGGTCGCCGGTTTTTCTTTGGAAGCCGCAGGAGCATCCTGAGCCCTGAGAGGCGAGATGAGCCCGGCAGCGAGCAGCAAAGTGAGTGGAAGTGAGCGCATGGTCGTGGTAATGAAGAACGGCGGCAGTATCCGCGCCGTCTGCGTTATTACGAGCGAATTTCCAGAGATTGTCTTCCCGCCCGCAAGGCTCTGAGATTTTAGCCGGCCCCGTTACTCAAGGCCCTCCTCTGTCCAGGAATGCGAGCAGGTCGAGGAGTTCCTCCTGGCTGAAGGAATTGGCGAGGCCCGGGAGCATCTGCGAGGAGAAGGCAATGGCGCCGGCTTCGCTGCGGGGGACTTTGCGGCCGACTCCGGCTTCAACGGGGTTCACTTCGAGCGAGAGGGTGGTGCCGTCGTCGCCGAGGACGCGACCGGAGACGATCTCGCCGCTCTTCAGCGTGGCGGTGGCGTAGCGGTAAGGATCGGCCACGACGCGCCACGGGTCCAGGATGCTTTCGAGAATGGTCCGGCGGTCGAATCGTCCGGCGATGCCCGTGAGGTCAGGACCGATGACGCCGCCTTCTGCTCCGTAGCGGTGGCAGGCGGCACACTGGGATTTGAAAAGTTCACGCCCTCGTTTCAGGTTCCGTTCCGGCACAGCGACAGCGGCAAGGTGCGGCTCCATTTCAGCCTGCGTCCAGACTTTCACGAACGGACGCGGATCAACGGCAGGCACGGCAACGGCGGCGGGATCGAGCGTGGCGAGGTCGGCAGTGAGCGCGGTTTTTTCCTCTGGTGAGAGAGCGGCTTCGAAATCAGCGCGCGCATAGCGCAGGGTGACGCCGAGATGATGCGCGCCAACCGCTCGCGCCGACTCGCGGCGGAAGGCGGCGATCCAGGCCTTCCGCTGGTCGAGTGTCCAGCCGGTTTTCGCATGCCGCAGGGTGAACAGGTAATGCAGCCGCTCCTCCTGGGTGGCAGCTTTCTCAATGAGCGGCAGAATCTTCTCCGCAGCGTGCGGCGAGTTGAGGAAGATCAAGAGTTCGGCACCCAACTGATCCGCCGCCGCGTCGCCGCAGGGAATGACAGCCTCGACGAAGAGGAGGACTTTCTCCACTTCCGCCGCCGCCGGCATGCCCTGTCGGGCCAGGGCGACCTGCACCGCGCGGAGAAGTGCAGAGCGCGCGCCCCCGGTGAGCGCACCCCAAAATGACTGGCGGAGCAATTCGAGAATGCCCGGCCATGCATCCTCTCCACCGACCCTCGCTGCGGCGAGAGCGACCTCCACGACCCACTGCGACGGCATTCCGCGCGAACTTTCCTGCCATTCGCGCAGCGACGCCGGATTCCGCTCCAGAGCAACGCGTGCTGCTTTTCGGATGAACGGATCCGTCGAGGCCAGATGGCTTTCAATCAGATGTCCGGTGAGGCGATCCTGAGCGACCGCGGCGTGTAATAACTCAAGTTTACGGCGCCAGCCTCTGGCTATCCGGGCTTCGGAGGTCAGGGTTATATCCGGAGGGTTCACCTCCGGCGGCGGCAGTTCACCGGCCCACGTCACACGATACAGTCCCGACTGCGTCCGGCGTCCGCCGGTGACGAAATACATCGCGCCGTCGGGGCCAAAGTCGAGACTCGTCACATTCAATGGCCGGCCCTGAAGGAAGACTTCGCTTTTGCCTGAGTAGGTGGAACCCTGCGGCGTGAGATGGACGGCGTAGATGATGCCGTAAGCCCAATCGAGAATGAACAGCGCCTTTTTCCACGGCTCAGGGAAGGTGCTGCGAGTGCCAAACATGACGGCGGTGGGTGAGCCTCTGCCAATGTCGCAGACAGCGGGCCAGGTGTCGGGCATCCACGCCGGCAGCGCACGCGAAGCCCCGCGCCAGCCGTAGTCTGCACCGCTTACCAGGTGGATGACGCGCGTGGGCCGATACCATGGCAAGCCGATGTCCCATTCCATATCGGCATCATAAGTGAAGGCCTCGCCGTCCTCATTGAATGCGATCCCAAAAGGATTGCGGAGCCCGCCACAAAAGAGAGTCCACGCCTTACCGTCCGAGTCCGTCTTAATCAGATGACCGCACGGCGGAGTCACGCTGTTACTCCAATGGAAGCGATCCCACGCAGCAGGAAACAGCCGATCATCGGCACAGTTCCTGAGCAACGACGCACCGGGATCATAATCCGCAGGCAGCTTCACATCGTCGCCGCCAATGGCCCACAATGAATGCCGCGAATCTACCGCCAACTGATTCCGCCCGTGTCCCACGCCGCCGGGCGTTTCTTTGAGCACCGTGAGCTCCTCGTATTTTCCGTCGCCATCCAAATCGCGCAGCTTCATGAGCGCGCGGGAGTTGTTGGCATTGGCGATGAGAGCGTCATCCATGAAAACCAGCCCGCGCACTTCCAGTAACGTATCCTCCACCAGCTCCGACGGCACCGGATCGCCCGGCTTGGCAGGAAGTGTCAGTCGGAGCAGTCCTTTGTCCTCGCGGGAAATGACCGGGCGGCCCTTGCCATCGAATGCCAGCGCCACCCACGAACCTTCATTCGCCTGCGCGGACCGCAGCAACTCAACTCGAAAGCCCGGCAGCGCACGGCCTTCGCCAGCCGGGGTGGCGGTCGCTGATTTGAGCGCGTCCTTCCACTGATTGTAGCTGCCCGCATCGAGCGGCGGGGGCTTCTCATCTGCGGCGGCGAGGGAAACAGTGAGGGCGAGGATCAGCGGACGGATCATGCGGGAAAGTGGTGCGCGTTTGGCCTCTGGCGAATCCGCATTCATGCCCGTCACTCCGTCCAGGTCAGATCGAAATTCACCTTGTTCTTCCCCGAAGAGATGGTGGCAGCGAGTGACTCACCCTTTCCGCGGACCGTCTCGGTGGTGGTGAAGAAGCCGGTGGCGGATTTGCTGCCGGGCACGTCCTGAGCGGAAAGCGTGGCGGTGATCTTCGACTTTCCAATGACCGGACCATCGGCGGTACCGAGGCCGTACTTTCCGTTCCGCACCTTCGCGGTGACGACGGGCAAGTTCGAGTCCTCAGGCGTGTAGCACAGCGTGGCCCAGCTCGCTGGCTTGCCGTTGACGGTGACAGTGCCCTCGACAGCAGCACGCTCGACTTTGGCTGTGAGGAATCCGTTGTCGCGCACCCATGCCGCCAGATGCAGCGGCCAGGTGCCGAGCACAGGATCGCCGGTCATCATACCGACGCCGTGCGGGCCGTTCTGATAGACGTGCAACTCGCAGGGGACTTTGTTTTTCTGCAGCGCGGCATAGAAACGGAGGCTGTTCTCCACAGGCACTGCAGTGTCCTCTGTGGTGTGGAAGAGAAACGCCGGCGGCGTGCGCGGCGTGACATGCAGTTCGTTCGAGAGCAGTTTGATGAGTTCCTCGTCGCCGGCTTTGTCGCCGAGGAGGTTTTGCACACTGCCCCGGTGCGTGATCGTGGGATCAAAGGAGATGACCGGATAACAAAGCACGAGCCAGTCAGGCCGGCTGCTCTGACGATCCACGACATCGGCGGCGGCGGCGTTGCCTTCATCGAAATGCGTGCCGGCGGTGGCGGCGAGGTGCCCGCCTGCGGAGTGGCCCATCATTCCGACGCGAGCCGGATCAATGCCGTCCTGCGCGGCGCGGGAACGGACGAGGCGCAGCGCGCGCTGGGCGTCGCCGAGTTCGATCGGGTGACGATAACCGTGGGAGCCGAGCCGGTAATAGAGAACGTAAGCGGTGACGCCAAGGCTGTTGAAGAAGAGCGCGGGCTGAGCGCCCTCGTGGTCGGCAGCGAGTCCGCCATAACCTCCGCCGGGACAAATGATGACGGCTGTCCCGTTGGCCTTTTCTTTTGCAGGCCGGTAAATTTCCAGGCGCGGCTGGTCGTTGTCGGTCTGGCCTTTGGCGCCAGGAGCGCCGCCCGGCCAGAGCGGCAGGCGTTCCGGTGCGGCGGTGACGAGGGCAGGTAGCAGGGTGAGGATGCAAAGGATACGCATAACGCGCAGTGCAGCGGCGCGTGTGGCGATTGCAAGCTGCCCGGCTTACAGTTTCACGGCGCGGAGACGCAGGTAGTAGCGCTGACCGGGCGTGGCGGGCACGGCGGCACGGCGGTTCTCGACATTCCCGGCGGTGGATAGAACAGCGTCGGTGAATCCCGCCGGAGCGCCAGCCTGACCGGGGGCGAACCAGGTCTGGAGATTGGTGGAAATCTGCGGCGTGAGGCTGACGTCCGCGCGGTCGGTAATGCGCGGATAGTCGAGCCTCAGTGCGCCGGCGGCGGCGACGGGGAACGGCAGGGCAGCGCTGGAAGGAGCGACAGGACTGAGGTTCAGGGCGTAGGCCATCAAATTAGCGACGCCGTCTTTATTGTAGTCGGAGGCGGCGGCATTGGCGATGGTGCCCGCCGGAAGCCCGGCGCTGCTTTCAAAGCCGGCGGCCCAGGAACTGAACGAGGGGGGCTGCTGGGCGGTGACAGCATTGACCTCCAGCGCTGCGCCAAACTCCCGGGGCCGGGCGGAGATGACGGGACAGCCGAAGAGCATCCATGTGCCGGTGTCCGCCGGGGTGAAGGTGAAGGCACTGCCGCTGCCGATGCTCGTAATAACGGCCCCGGTCGTATCGAGAATGTCCGTGAAGCTAACAGCATCAATGAACCAGCCTGTGGAGCTGCTGGATGACGGATTGTACGAGGTGCCGGAGAGTGTGAAGTTGAAGCGCAGAAGGAAGTCGCGCCCGGCTGCGGACGTGAGGGGCACGGTGCGCAGACTGAAGCCGCCCTGACCGCTGCCGCCCGTGCCGGATTGCGATTCCACGGTGACCCAGGTGGTTCCGCTATCGGTGGAAATCTGGACGTAAGCACGCTGGCTGGTGGTGGCGGCGGCAAGACGGCTTTGGTAGCTCAGCACTGGAGCCGTGAGTCCGCGAAAAGTAGCTTTGTAGGTGATGGTCTCGCTCAATCCCGAGGGTTGGGCGAGGTGGTAGGAGCCTGTGCCTTCCTGTTTGGTGCTGGTGGAAAGGGCCGAATAGCCGCGGACGACGGTGTTCACCCGGGTGAGGTCATTTGCCCCGTCCGTGGCAGCCGGCGTCTTTCTCATGACGCGCCAGTCATAGGCTGTAGCGCCCTGCACAGGGATGATGCTGTAAGCGTTAGCCGTACCGACCACCGGACTGGCGGGACCGGTCACGCCCGGAGGCACATAGCCGGGAATCAAATCCACTTTGGCGTTCCTCGTCCCTGTCATAATGGCGGTCGAGGTGGTGTTGAAGCCCAGTCCCGTGAAGGTGACTTCACGACTGGCTGCCCCTTCCGGTACAGGCACGGCGTAACCTCCCGATGCTGCGGTTACCGCATGATAAGCGCTGCCCTGCACGTTCACAGTGACCCCGCCAATCCCTTCACCGGGATCGTAGAAAGCATTCCCATTGAAATCGTAGTAGGCCACCCCGGTGACAAACGGTGTGACCGGGCCAGCAGCGATACCGTAGTCCTGGGTTACGACTTGAGGCCCAACTGCCCCCTGCCCTGAGCCATTGATGCCATTCCTAATCCCGATTCCCACCTCCCGGAATCCGGCATGAGTGATCGCGCGGTGCCCGCGGCCATCCTGCATGCCTCCAGGGCCATTACCCCAGTCCACTTCAAATCCCGCGTGGCCAAACCAGGTG
>JANOZA010000808.1:0-6731 GCA_031429155.1 Verrucomicrobiota bacterium
CGGAGTTGGGCAGCCACGCGGAGCAAAACCATCTCGATGTCGGCAGGGCCGCGCAGCGTCAAGGAGTGGAACTCTGCGTGGCGGGCACCACCGATGCGACGCTCATTGCCGAAGGCTTTCTCGCGGCCGGAGGACGCCAGGCCGATCTGCATTCATTTCCCGACTGTGCGTCCTGTGCGGAGCACCTCCGCCGTACTGCCACTCCTGCAGATCTTATCCTCGTCAAAGGCAGCCGCTCCGCAGCGATGGAAAATATCATCGAATTCCTAACCGCCTGACCTATGCTTTACTGGATTTACCAAATCTTCAAAGGCAGCGACTTCTGGCTCTCGAAGCTGACGAATGTCTTCCAGTATCAGACGTTTCGCGGCGTGGCGGCGTGCCTGATCGCTTTCGTGCTCAGTCTGCTGCTGGGTGACAGAGTAATCCGCAAGCTAATCTCCCTGAAGATAGGCCAGCCTGTGCGGACCGCGGAGGAAGTGCATAAGCTGTTCGAACTGCACGGCAGCAAAGCGGGCACACCCACGATGGGGGGCATCCTGATCATTGGCAGCCTTCTCGTTGCAGCGCTGTGCTGCTGCCGGCTGGATAATCCCCTGCTCTGGATCGTCATCTACGTGACGCTGGGACTTGGAGCACTGGGATTTGTTGACGACTATTTGAAGGTCGCGAAGAAGAACAGCAAAGGCGTGAGCGCCCGCGGCAAACTGATCGTGCAATGGACGGTCGGCCTGACCGCCGGCTACGTGCTGTATCGCCTTCCAGGACACGAAGATTTCTTCCGCACCCTGCAATTACCGTTCTTCAAGAATGCCGAGTGGGACATGGGAGTGCTCACGGTTCCATTCTTTGCCATCGTCATCGTCGGCTGCTCGAATGCGGTGAACTTCACTGACGGTCTGGATGGCCTCGCCAGTGGCTGCACCGTGAGCGCGGGTCTGGCATACGCGATTTTTTGCTACGTCGCCGGACACAGCGTCGCGGCCGAGTATCTCAATATCAGACACGATCCAGAAGTTGGTGAACTCGCCCCCGTAGCGCTCGGTCTCGTCGGCGCGGCGCTTGGCTTTCTATGGTTCAATTGCCACCCGGCGCGCATGTTCATGGGAGACACCGGCAGCATGGCCATTGGAGGCTGCATCGCTGCGCTCGCCATTTGCTGTAAGCAGGAAATCGCGCTGGTCATCGTCGGCGGTGTGTTTGTCGCGGAAGCAATGTCAGTCATTATGCAGGTCAGTTGGTTCAAGATCAGCCGCAGGCTATACGGAGAGCCCCGGCGGCTCTTCCGCATGACGCCGATTCATCATCACTTTGAATTGAAAGGCTGGAAAGAGACACAGGTCATCACCCGCTTCTGGGTGATGAGCCTGATGTGCGCGCTGCTGGGACTTGCCACGCTGAAACTCCGCTGAATATGATCGCCGCCTCACAGAAATACGCTGGTTGCCATCTCGCCGTGCTTGGGCTCGGCAAGAGCGGCGTGGCCGCGGCGCGTTTGGCGCAACGGCTCGGCGGCAGCGTGACGGTACTGGACAGTGGCAATACTGAAGCCCTCCACTGGAGTGCTGCGGAACTGAAGTCCGATGGCATCAACTGTGTCATCGGAGAAGCGGCTCTGTCGTGTGAGGAGTCGTTCGATCTCGCGGTGCTGAGTCCAGGGATTGATCCTGCATGGAAGATCGCCACTAATCTCACATCAGGCGGCGTGCGCGCGATGGGGGAGGTAGAGTTCGCAGTGCAAAACACAACACTGCCATACATCGCGATCACCGGCACCAACGGGAAGACGACGACGACGGAACTCACTGCCGCCATTCTCAACGGTGCAGGAGTGAAGTCCCTGGCCTGCGGAAATATTGGCCTCGCGCTCAGCAGCGTGGTCCTTGACGCGATGCCAGCGGACGTGCTGACAGTGGAAGTCAGCTCGTTCCAACTGGAACTCATCGAGACATTCCATCCGCGCGTCGCCGTATGGATGAACTTTGCGCCGGATCACCTCGACCGTCATCCAAGCCTTGATGCTTATCGCGCCGCCAAGCTGCGCATCTTTGAAAACCAGACAACTGACGACACGGCGGTGCTCAATGGCGCGGAGGAGTATCCCGCGCTGAATGCAAAGCGAGTCACCTTCAGCGCATGGAACGGCGACACGGATTTCTGTTACAAAGACGGCGGCATTTTCCATCGCGGCGAGCACCTTATTAACCTCGCACAGACGAATCTGCGCGGGCTGCACAACGCTGAGAACATCATGGCCGCCATGGGCGCCTGCGAAGCCTGGGGCGTCCCGTTCAGCGCGATGCAGGAGACGCTGCGCAGCTACAAGCCGCCCCGGCACCGCTGCGAACTGGCTGGCGTTGTGGATGGGCGCGAGTTCATCAATGACAGCAAGGCAACGAACGTTCACGCCATGGAAAGCGCCCTGCGCGGCATGACTTCAAAAGTAGTGCTCATCGCCGGAGGCAAGGACAAGCATCTCGATTACGCGCCGGTGAAGCCACTCATCCGCCGGCAGACGACGCACGTTTTTACCATCGGCGAGATCGGCCAGACTCTCGCCGAATGCTGGCGCGAGGACTCCGACTGCCACGCCTGCGCGAGCCTGGAGGAGGCGGTTCGCGGCGCCCATGCCGCAGCACAGCCCGGGCAGGTAGTGCTCTTCGCTCCAGGCACTTCGTCTTTCGACATGTTCACCGGCTATGACCACCGGGGGAACGCCTTCACTCAACTCGTCCAACAACTAAACAACTAACGACCAGACCATGAAAAGACCAGCCAAACTAAGCCTCGGGCGCCTCAATCGCGGGCGTAAAACCTCGTTCTGGAACAAACTCACCGGCAAGCGCGAGCACCGATTGCCCGCGAATGTCACCAGTGAAGGCGACTGGGAAGTGGAGGTGCCGCAGATCCGCATGTCGCGCGCCTTCGCCGTCATGCTCGTGCTGCACGTCGTCGCCGTCGGCGGGCTTTTCGCATTCCGTATTTGGGGCAAGGACGACGCGAATAAGGTCAGCGCGGAAACTGCGGACAACACCACCGTGCCGTCCACGATCACTCCTCCAGAAGCTGTGGCCACTCCGGATGTTGTCACCACTCCCGCGGAAATCATTCCGGCCCCCTCAGCCGAGCCGGTGAAGACCTACACATGGCACACTGGCGACAGCCTGCCGCTGGTGGCGGCTCGTTTTGGCATCACCAGCAGTGCGCTGCGCGATGCCAATCCTGACACGGCTCTGGTGCCGGGCGCAGAACTTATACTGCCACGTGCAGGACGAGTCATCGGCGGCACTGAGGTCAATCGGGCGGATGGTCAGCCGGCGGCGATCTTTGATCCGCTGGCTATCGCCGGCTCTCCTGCTGAGCCCCGTGCGCCCAAGGCCGAAGTGGTGCCGGAACTGTCGGTGGGCTCGGAGATTCCGGACGTGATCCCTTCTCCTGGCCGTGAACTGCCCCCCACCACAGCCCGCACCGTCGCGACGGTTTCTCCGACAACACGTCCCAAGCTGGACACTGCCAAGACCAAGCCCGATACCGCTGCGGCAAAGACTAAAACCATCACGGAAACGACCACGATCCCGACTCCGGCTGCGGCGCGCATCGCGGGCCAGCGGGTGCATGTGGTGAGCAAGGGAGACACCGTTTACAGCATGGCCCGCAAGTATGGCTTCAGCGCTGATGAGATCGCCAAAGCAAACAGCCTCGACGCCGGCTATCGCATCAAACTCGGCCAGCAGATTCGCATCCCTGTGAAGCGGTAAACCCGGGCATCCTCCGTTCCTCTTTCGCCGTGACTCGCCGGTCAGCCATCGCTCTCATTTCCTGCGTCGCCCTGCTTACAGTGCTGGGCTTCATCATGCTCATGAGCACGGGCGGGTTCAGTCAGGAGTCGGGTGATGATGAATGGTTCGGGATGAAACGTCAGGGCGTGTGGCTTGGCGTCGGGTTCATCGGCTGTGCGGTCATGGCGCGGCTGGACTACCGCGTGCTGCAGCGCTGGGCCGTGCCCGTCTTCTGGGTTAGTGTAGCCCTGCTGCTGTTGTGCTTCATGCCTGGCGTGGGCCATGCACGCGGAGGCGCGAGCCGATGGATCAACCTCGGCGGCATCAAGGGCCAGCCGTCGGAGATCGCCCGCATCGGCGTGATGATTGCTCTCGCCGCGTGGTGCGCGCGGTTCCGCGACAAGCGGCAGTCGTTGGTCTGGGGCTTTTCGCTTCCACTCGCCGTTATGAGTTTGCCCATCGGGCTCATCGCCATGGAGGTGGACCTCGGCACCGCGGGGCTTCTCTTCATCGTCTGTGCCGCCGTGCTTTTCATCGCCGGCACGCGGACAGTTTACATCCTCGCCATGATCCTTGCCGGTGCGGGGATCATGTATGGCGTCATCTTCGTGGGCGACAGCAAGACCTCCATCAACCGCCGCGCACGCATCATGGCGTTCATGCACCTGGAGGATCCGCAGTTCGCCAGGCAGTTCCCGGAAGTCGCCGAGTTGAATGACCAGCAAACGCAGGGCATCTACGCGCTCGGCAGCGGCGGACCGCTGGGCAAGGGCCTCGGCGACGGCGTGCAGAAGCAGCACTACCTCCCGCTCTGCCACACGGACTTCATCTTCCCTGTTATCGGCGAGGAACTCGGCGTCGCCGCCACGCTCGGCACCGTGCTTCTCGTGCTCGGCATTGCCTTCAGCGGACTCCTCATCGCCGCGCATGCACCGGACAGATTCGGCAAGCTCCTCGGCACCGGTCTCGTGCTGCTCATCGTCGTGCAGGCGCTTATCAATATCGGCGTTGCCACTGGCTGCCTGCCGAACAAAGGCATGCCCCTTCCCTTCGTTAGTTACGGCGGATCCAATCTCTGCTGCTGCCTCATCTCCATCGGCATCCTCCTGAATATTTATCGCCAGGGCCGGCCCATGGCGCTGGCCAGCGATCCGTTCCTTGGCCGGCCAAAGCTCACGCCGGCGGTGTGAGACTTCGCGGAAGAGAGTGAACCGCGGATAACACGGATAACGCGAATCTTCGCAGACCGGGCCGGCGGCATCAGACTCCTCTTTATCCGTGGCATCCGCGATATCCGCGGTCTTCTTTTCTCAGTCCGGGGAAACCCACACGCGACTTGCGCGGCCCGGTGCCGCCGTTACGCTCGGCGCCCATCATTCTTCCTACCCACACCATGCGCTGGCCCAACGAACGCGTTCTCGTCATTCCCCGTCCTCTCTTCGACTCTCTCGGTGCCTTTGAAGGCCTGACCACGGACGTGGACCGCTACCTCCCCGCCTTTCTCGATCCTGCCAACAACCACTTCCTCGCCCGAGACGACGCCGAGGAGGATCCCGGGCACAAGCAGATCATCCCCTACGCCCTCTTCCACTGTCAGGGCCGCTACCTCCACTATGTCAGGGGCGGCAAGGGCGGCGAAAAGCGGCTCGCCGACAAAGGCTCACTCGGCATCGGCGGCCACATCAATTCTGACGACGCCGCGCAGGCCTCTCTGGAAAAGTCCACCTACCTCACCGGCGTCGAGCGCGAGATGAACGAGGAACTGCTCCTGCGCACCGCCTACCGCCAGCGCATCGTCGCCCTCATCAACGACGACAGCAGCCCCGTGGGCCAGGTCCACATCGGCGTCGTCCACCTCTTCGACCTCGACACGGAAGACGTCGCCGCCAACGAAGCGCCGATCACCAGTCTGGAGTTTCTCAGCCGTGACGAACTCGAACTCCGCCGCGACAAGCTGGAAACCTGGAGCGTCATCTGCCTGGATCATCTGGACAGGATCATGGCGTAGCTTGCCGCGCCTTGCCGCCATTGTCGCGTTAGCGACAGCGGATGGTAGCCGTGGACTTCAGTCCACGGACGGCCCGGCGTGAGAGCATCCGTCGCGTCAGCGACGGCGGAACCCGGGCGTTTAACCGGTCCGCGGGGATAGGCGCACGACGGGATTCCGGTGTCGCTCACGCGACACGTCCCGCTTTGCGCAGGGGCCGTGGACTGAAGTCCACGGCTACCTTCCGGCGTCGCTGACGCGACGATTTCCCGGTGCGGGCCTTCGGATTTCCTTGGGGAAGAGGGAATTACCGGATTCCGAGGCCGCTGTAACTGCATTCCCGGCGGCTGTAATCGGCGTCTGTTCAGCGTTGGCCCGCCGCCTGCCTGGCGTTGGCTTGTTTGGGGCCGTCCGGTTTTCAAGGGGCTGAGCTGGAGGGATGGACTTAGAGCAATTTCCAGAAGTCATTTCCGGTGATGAACCGCGGAGCGGTTCAATGAAGGGAGTCCGGACTATTTGCGAAGACACCGTTCAGGGTTTGACGATGCCATGTGGCATAGTATTTCAGAACTTAATTCATTTGTATTGTCGCAACAGCGACATATATTACAACCTCATTTCATTTTGGTATTCCAACTCTTATTGTTAATATTGCCTCGAACAATTGGTTAATTCAACAGACTGTTTTATTATCACACTTGTCGTTTTATATATTCCCTCTCGTTTTAATTGTTTTACAACGGCAGTTTACATTGTTGCATTATTGCGTCGAGCTGCTTCACCGCTGTCTGGTGACTTGACATTGTAGAATTCATACATTATAGAGTAATCAATTTACACTGTTTTAATTAGCGATCAATTTTCCGCGTTATCTGATTAGCATTTAATAATTCAAATTTTGTTGACAACACTAAATTATTGTCGACAATTTTATGATGGTTCAATTTTCATAATTACAATACAAT
>JANOZA010000809.1:0-25373 GCA_031429155.1 Verrucomicrobiota bacterium
GCCTGCGGCTATTTGCCTTCGGCTATCTCCGCTTTGCTCCGGTTCCACTTCGTTCCGGTCCCCGGAGTCGGCTGCCCCACCTGGCTATCAAGGCTCCGCAACACTCTCGCCGCTTCGCTCCTGCTCTGCCGGCCCAACGGGCCAATTCCAAACTGAGGTGCTGCGAGGGACGATGATTCCAAAACTGCCCCGCCAAACGGACCGTGCACCGGCGGATGCGCGAGAACCACGCCCGCTCGCCACCGATACCGGCCTCCTATTCCACCAGCCCCATTTTCGGAAGCCCGGTGTATTCCTGCTGATACGATGCGGGAGGTGTTTCTCCTTGCCGGGGACGCAGGCCTGACTTTTTCGACGGGGGAGGCGCTCCTGATGACTTTCGCCGCGGGGTCGTTGCGTGCGGTTCACTTGGCTCCGCGCCGCCCGGCGCTGACACGCCGGCAATCTTAAGGTGGACTTGGCTGGAGCCGCGCCCCACCGTTTTCTATGAGCCTGCGGCGCAGGGTTCAGCGGGCGGCGGCTGTGGCCCCACCGGAACTGCCGCTGAGACTGCGGGCAATGCGGGAATTGGAGCGGGCGAGGCAGGCCATACTGAGACGGGCGCCGCAGCGAGGCTGAAGCCATTTCCCGGAATTGTATTTTGCACCAAAGGCCACAGCACATCACTCCGGCGCTAACTTAAGGCTCTGTCCGCACCCGCAGCTTGAGATCAGCGCCGATCATCTCCGCGCTCAAGAATTGCAGCGCCACTGATCCGCCGTCCCAAGCGGCGCTGTCCACCACGGGCCGGCCGCTGCCGGAGATGAGCGGGGCGGTGTAGAAGACGATTTCATCCACGAGGCGTTCGCTGAAGGCAGCGGCGAGTACTGTGCCGCCGCCTTCGATGAGTACCTGCATGACGCCGCGGGTGAGAACGACGCGCCAGGGCTGCTGTTTGCCTTCCGGAATGTCCGGGCCGCGCAGTGTCAGGGCTGGATCGTCTTGGCGCACGGTTTCCGCGCCGACGAGGATGGCATCGCACTGTGCCCGGAGTTTCATGGCATCGGCGCGGGCGGCTTCGCCGGTGAGTTATTGGCCTTCACCGGGAGTGGCGCGGGCTTCTCAGGACCCGCCGGGGCGGAAGCGATGACCGGTTCGCGGTCCGACAGCATGGCCTGCTCATCGGACCACAAGGCGCAGCCCGGCAGCAGCAGCGGGGCTGTCAGCGCGGAAAGAAGGCGAATTCTCTTATTCGTAAAAATTATGAATAATACAGTCGCGCTAATTATCCCAAATTCAAATGGTTTCTGCGCGGCACTTAGCCGCCCGGTAAGGGCCAGCCCATCGCAGACTGCCTGCCGGGCTTAGAAGAATCCGCCGCCCTGGCCGGCCAGCCTCTACGGTCCGGTGACGGTGAGCCGGGCGAAGCGGCGGGTGCCGGCGGGGAAGGTAAAAGTGACGTTGTTGCCGGACAGGGTGACATTGCCACTGGGTGCCTCGGCAGTCCACGGACCAGCGAGCGCGGGGGCGGTTTCCACGACGAAGGCCGGGCCATAAGCGCCGGGGAAGGTGCCGGCTTTCGTCCAGGTGATGGCGTTGTTTTGCGCGGCGGGAAGCGGGGTGAACCCGGTGGTGCTGGTGCTGCCGCCGAAGAACCACTCGAGACGGTTGGCGATGCCATCGCCGTCGTGGTCGCCGCCGGGCGGCTGCGTGGTGTCATTGGCGGCTTGCCAGGCCGGATAACCCGGAGCGGGCACGCTGGTGGTGAGGCGCACATCATCGAAGTCCAGCTCAAAAAAATTATCCCGCTCGTCCTCCACGGCGAGCAGCCGGATTTCGAGCGGCTGGCCGGCCTGGGCGGGAGCCGGGGGGGAGAGGTAAGTAAGCGTGGCGGTGCCAAAGCTGAGATCGTCCGCCGGTGCGGAGCCGGTGGCGGACTTCAGGAGCACGCCGCCGGCGAGGAGTTCGATGCGATAGTCCGGGGCCGGGCCGCCATTATACTGGAAGGGGTTGCCAACTTTCGCGCTGAGGGTGTAGCGCGTCTCCGGCTGGAGAGTGGCGGTCAGCACCTGACTGAGTCCGGTATCGTAACCGGAGATCCCGTAGAGGTAGGCCATGTTCAGCCCTTCGGCGGCGGCCGCGCTGCTGTATTCGTCGGCGCGGGGATTGTAGTAGCCGGCTTCGGTGGACTCGGCGATCCAGACGCCGGGATCGGAAACATCGTAGCTGCCCTCCGACCAGCCGGTGATGGTGCCGGGATAGACGCCTTCATTGACGGGCGGGATTTCAAATCCCGGGTTGGCGATGGTCACCGGCTGCTGAGCCGGAGTGAGTTGGGGCCAAGCCAGCAGCAGAGTGAGAGCAGCGGCGAGGGTTTTGGGCGGTCGCATGGTGGTAGTGGGGTTGGAACGATGAGGAAAGAGGCAGGGTGTTGGCCGCGTCATTCCCGGCATGGCCGGGATTAAGGATCGCTCGCGTTCGCCCGGGGGCTGTTCGCCAGGCAGAGGCCGGCGAACAGCGAGGGCGCCAAGGGGATGAGGGGGCGGAACTTCATGACCTGGATTGTGAATGATGGTGCGCCGGTTCCATGGAGGAGCGCTTTGCGTGCAGTGCAGGATGCCTGAGAACCTGATATCTGACGCTGGCGCGCACCTTGCAGGGAGCAACTGGCAGACAGGCATACTATGAGCGCACGGCGAAGGGAAAGCGAGAGAATGCTTGCAGGGCAGCCGACCGGCAGAAGGGCAGCCCGGCGGGTGCGGACAGTGCCCGCGGCGGCCTCTGCGGTCCCGTCCTGCCCGTGATCGGTGCGAGGCTTTCACGGAAAGCAGCGGCGGGCGTCCCCTCCCGGTGCATGGAAATCACCAGAGGGGATCCCGGGGGCGCACAGTGACTTCGGAATAAAGCCCGCCGCCAGGGCGAGCGCGGGCGCCCGGGGCTGGCTGGCAATTTCCACCGCCCCAGTCCGACAAACTCTGTAGCAAAAATATTTGCAAAATATGTTAATTATGGTTATTATCAATTTATCCGACCGCAAATGCAATTTCCATGACTACACAATTTTCCAGAAATCGAAGTCGAAACTTTGCTTTCACCCTCCTCGAAATGCTCCTGGTTCTCGCCATAGTGTCTGCGGTGGCCAGTGCCGCTTACATGGTGGCCACATCCACGACGAAAGTAACGACGGATATGAAGCTGCAGCAGGACGTGGCCACGCTGAACAAAGCGATCACCAGCTACCGCATCGGGGGAGGTTCGCTGGCCGGAGTGCAGTATCCCGGAGCAGTGCTGGCGAAGCTGAAAACCGAAGCCAGCAATGCCCGCGAAATCGCGGCGATCAACGGATCCAAGCTGGACTCCCGTTTCCGGGCGGTGCTCGGAACGGGCACCGGGGACAAGGTCGCTTACTGGGATTTGCAGGATCAGGTGTTCAAGATAACCAGCCCTGATCGCCTGCCGCAGGGGGCGACCGCGATCTCCGAATTCAAGCTGGATGCCGCGACTTCTCCCGCGGAACAGACCGAAACGAGAACCGCTGCGCTGAAGCTCGCGCAGGAGGATAAATGGGTGTGGGACTATAATGAAGCCTACACCAATCGAATCCCGATACGCACGCCGGTCGTGGCCAGCAATGTCCCTGTCCAAGGTGCGAATGAACTGGTGACCGACCAGCTCTACACGCCGCTGCTCAGCGTAGCCCCGGGGACCCATCCGCTGTCCATGTTCCCGCTGGACCTCGGCATCACGAATCCCAATCCGTCCGGCATCTCGCGGCTGATGTTCAGCCAGAACAACCAGCCGTGGCGGGAAGTGACGGGCGTGACCACGCTCCTGCCGGGGCAGCAAGTCACCGCCTTTGCCCAGGCGAACAATGTCAGCGAGTGGTCCGACAGCGAACCCGTGAGCGGACTCTACAACGTGCAGCGGGTGAAGCTCATGGGACAGGACGACGTGCCGGCCACCATGAGCTATCTGGAAATCGGCGGGCCGATGGAACGCGGCAGCATCGAGCGGCCCGTGACGCGGCGGCGGCTCTGGCTGCAGAATCATGCGGACATCCCCGAATACTGGGAGAACCACACCACGTTTCAGATGTACTGGACGCTCAACGGCACGCCGCCGGACACAGACAGCCCGGCTCGCATCCCTGGCAACAACACCTTCACGAGGACTTATCCCGGCGATGACTTCATGCCCGCGCTCACCGACTTCACCGGTCCGCAGTTCGCCCTCAAATACTTCCTTGATGCGAAAAACGAGACGGTGGTCATAGACAGCGATGTGGTGAGCAAAACGGTGACCGCCGCCAAACTGACGCTGCCGCCGCCGCTCGTCACGCCCGGCAGCCGCTCCCTCAGCGGCATGGAGCCGGTGACCATGAACCTTGACCACTCCGCCGGCAATGTGCCCGCCGGGGCACGTATCTTTTACCGCGCGGACGGTCAGGATCCCGGCCAAATCAACGGTGAGCCGGGGGCCGGTGCGCTGCTCTACAACGGCCCGTTCATGCCGGACCCGGGCCTCTCGCCCGTGGTGACCATCATCGCGCGTACCTATCCGCCCGCGGGCAGAGCCGACTGGTTCCACGTCAGTGCGCCGACTTCGCAGCGCTACTTCCTCGTCTATGGCGACAAGAACATCTACGCCGTCCAGAACTCAGACCGGAATCTTTACGCCCTGGATGCCACCAGCGGCGCTTCCGTGTTGGTGGACAATACCGCGCCCTTCAATCCGCGGGCCATCGCGCTCGATGCCCAGGCCGGCTTTCTCTATTACGTGGAAAGCGCATCGAACAACTGGCGGCTGGGGCGCTTTGACATCATCCAGAACGTCCACGTCAGCCTCGGCGCGCTCAACGCCGCTCCCCTGCTCTACAAGGCCACGGCGCAGCCGCAGAATCTGGTCTTCCACAACGGCGCGGTCTATTACCTGCACGCCAACTCGGACGACCTCATCCGTGTTCGCTTCAATGCCACCGCCATCACCGATGCCGCGCGGGTGGCCAACGTGGCCGATGATGCCCTGAGCTTCGTCAAAGTGGGCGACCTTGCCGTGGACAGCACCGGCTGGATGTTCTTTGCGGACAGCGCCAAAAATTACTACCGCTTCGATCTCAATACCTTTAGCGGCCTCAAGCAACTCGGCACTGCCGAGCGCGACTACGATGCCCTCGCCATGTTCCAGGCGCAGCTCTTCGGCAGCGATGACGGCAGCGCAGACATGCGCCGGCTCTAGCCCGCCTCCGGCGCTACGCTGTTCAAAGTGGCCACCAGCCCGCAGCGGAGGTTTGTGGATCTCGCGGCCCCGACCACGCCGGTGCCGGTCACGCCGGCCAATCCGGTCTGGGCCATCATCGAAAAAGCCGACGGCCCGCACCTTTGCCAGATCCGGGACTATCGGAATCCGGTGCTGGCCGCGGAAGCGGACTACGGGCTGCTGCATTACCTCGACGGCGGCACGCCGCGGGCGCTTGCCGCCGGTGCCATCCGCGCGTTGTGCGTCTCGCGGGACGGCGTGGCCTACTTCACAGCCGACCGTGCCGTCGCGCTCGGGGCGGCGACCTTGCTGCGTCCGTTCTTCCGCCTTGATCTGAGTGCGCTCCAGCTCGGCGATGCGGTGCGGGCCACCTGCCTGGGTGATCTGCACCCGGCGCTGCGGAATATGCTCGGCACCGTGGACCCGGACGATCTCGTGACGGGCCTCACGCTCTCGCCTTCCGGCACGCTTTACGGCGTGGTGCGGGAGGGGGCCGCGTCCGGCCCCGGCAGTGAAGACTATCTCTTCCGATTCACGCAGACGGCCTCCGCCATCGCCGCGGGGCCGGTCGCGCTCACTCCGGTGGGCCGCACCGTTTCCGCCGCCGGCGCCTCCACGCACACGGAAGATCTGGCCTTCGCGCCGGATGGAGCGCTCTACGCCTCCGACAGCGCCAGCGGCGGCATTCATCGCCTCGACCCGGCCACCGGCGCGGTCGTTTCCACTTTCAGCATGGAACCCGGCGGTGACTATCGTGCGCTCTCCGTGGACCCGCTGGACAACCGGCTCGTGGCCTGCAGTCACGCCGGCAGCGACGCCCATTCGCTCATCCTGGTCTCCGGCGGCAGCGGCAATGACGGCGATCTCGTGGACCTCACGGCCCTCTTCGGCAGCCCGGCGGCGGAGGCCATCTCTTTCGTCCAGGGGCCGTTCAACGGCAACGCGGAGGTGCCCGACATTTACGCCGCCGACGGCACCGAAACCATCTATGGCCTCGACTTCGACACCGGAGCCACCATGGCCGTCACGGACGCTCCCTGGCGTGTGCGCGCCCTCGGTTTCGACTACGCGAGGCGGGAGTTGTATTACCTGCAGGATGATGACCGCACCATGCTCCTCGGCAGCTACAATGTCCTCACCGGTGCCCACACTGCCCGCGGTTCGCTCGCCGACACCAGGCACAGCTACACGCCGCGCGATGTTCCTGACAATCTCTGCTTCTACTCCGGTTCTCTCTGGTACGTGGCCCCGCGCAGTGACAATCTGGTCCGCATCACCCTCGATGCCTCCGGCAACATGACAGGCGCGGCGACCGCTGCGCACCTGACGAACAATGCCATGCGCTTCGACCTGATCGGCGACCTCGCCGTCAACCCCGACGGCTGGATGTATTTTTCCTGCGTGCGCAGCGACGGCCAGCGCTTCTGCCGCTACCGCATCTCCCAGCTCAACAGCTACCAGGTGCTCTCCGGGCCGGTGCTGCCCACCGCCGTCACCAGCGACCTCGACTACCAGGAAAAGTGGTTCGACGCCCTCGCCTTTCGCACGCCCGATGCGAACGGAAACCGCCCGCTCTACGCCACCTACGCCAATACGCCCTCACCGCTGCGCATCGTGAGCACCGCCGACGGCTCCAGCGCGCTGGACAAGCCCACCCTGCCCGCCCTGCGCATCATAGACTTTTCGGAATTCCACCCCGGCGTCATCGCCGGCCCCAGCGCGAAGCATGACGTGATGCTGGCGTTTTCCAATCTCCGGCTCGGCTACACCTATGCCGAACTCGGCGGCCCGCTCGTACCCGGCGTGGTGCCCGCACCGGCCCTGGCCACGCCGCCTTCAGTGTATCTGGTGAACTCCCGCGAACTCCCGCCGCGCGTGCAGAACAGCAGCTACTTCCAGGTGAAGTGGACGCAGAACGGCCAGAACCCGAAAACGGCCACCGCCGGCGTCACCACCGGCCCGGCCTTTACCACCGCCATGCCCGCCATGCCGGTGCCCATTGGCTACGCCCTCTGGGCCGGGCGCACCAGCCTGCCCCTGCGGGCCATCGGCGTCAGCCAGAGGCCTGCGGAGATGAACGACTCCGCGCTGCTCGCCGCTGACCCCATCATTTTCCAATCCGAACTCCGCGCGCCGCTCCTGACTGAAATCACCAGCGATCCCACCAGGTCCCAGGTCGCCATCAGCGCCAACACCGCCCCTGGCGACACGCCGCCCGGCACCCGGATTTATTTCACCCTCGACGGCACCGATCCCGGCATCGTCACCGACGCCAGCGGCCTGCAGCAGCCCGTCACCGGCACCCTCTACACCGGCACCATCACCATCCCACCGGCGCTGAAGGTCGCTGAGGTCGAAATCCGCGCCCGCGTCTATCCGCCCACCGGCCTCGGGGCCTGGTTCACCGCCAGCGCGGAGTCCTATCTCGAGCTGCCCGCCAACTACCAGCCGCGCCTCGACTTCACCAATCTCAAGCCCTCCTACACCTATGCCGAAGTCGGCGGTCCGTTCGTTGCCGGCGGTTCTCCGGCCCCCGCGACCGCCCCCGCGCCGGCAGTCACACTGCTGAACCCGTCCGAGATTCCGACCGCCGCGCAGAACAGCGATACCTTCATCGTGAAATGGACGCACAATGGCGGGAATCCCCTAACTTCCCCCACCGGAGTCACCACCGGACCGAACTTCACCGGGGGCATGCCTAACATGCCGGTGGCCATCAACTTCGCCCAGTGGACCGGGCGCACCAGCCTCTCGCTGCGCGCCGCCGCCGCCAGCCGGAACCTGAATGTGATGAATGACTCCGACGTGACCGCTGATGAGGTGCGCATTCTCAAAACCCAACTGCGCAATCCCGTCATCACCACCCTGCGCAATGACGCCACGGAACGCCGCGTCTCCATCGCTCCCCGCACCTCCACCGGCGACAGCCCCACCGGCACCCGCCTCTATTACACGATAGATGGTACCGACCCTGGCGTCGCCACGGGAGCCGACGGCCGCCAGCAGCCCGTCACCGGCACGCTCTACACCGGCGAAATCGTCCTGCCCGCAGCCCAGCGATTCAGCGACATCACCGTCACCGCCCGCACCTACGCCCCCAGTGCTGCGCTGGACTGGTTCACCGCCAGCACCCTCACGCGCACCACCGTCCCCGCCGTGCCCAAGCCGAAGCCCCAGGTGGACATCACCAGCGCCAAAACCGCCTTCACCTACGGCGATGTCGGCGGCCCCTTCGATGCGGGCACCCAGCCTGCCCCTGCTCGCGCGGCCAATCCCACCATCGTTCTCAGCAACAGCGCCAGCCTCGCCACCTCGCTGCAAAGCAGCACCTACTTCCTCGTGAAATGGGCCTACGCCGGCGAGGATCCCCTCACCGCCACCAGCGGCGTCACCACCGGCCCGGCGTTCAGCAACGGCATGCCCGCCATGTCTATCCCCATTGACTACGCCCGCTGGGCCGGGCGCACCAGCCTGTCCCTCCGCACCCGCGCCGTCACCCAGCGCCCCGCCGACCTCGACAGTTCCGACCTCGACAGCCTGGATGTGAGCATTCAAAAATCCCAGCTCCGGGCCCCCATCATCGGCGAACTCGTGGACATCCCCGCCCAGCGCCGCGCCGCCATCAGCCCCGCCACCGGCCCCGGCGACAGCCCCACCGGCGTCCGCATCTACTACACCACCAACGGCACCGACCCCGGCATCGTCACCGGCGCCAATGGCTACCAGGAACCCGCCACCGGCACCCTCTACACCGGCGTCATCACCATTCCCGCCGCCCTTGCCAACACCGACATTCGCGTCACCGCCCGCGCGTATTCCCCCGCCGGCGCCAAAGACTGGTTCCTCGCCAGCAGCGCCGTCCAGTACTTTATGCCCGCCGGCGCCGGCCTCGCCGGCGGCCACATGGACGTGGACACCTCCAGCCGCATCTACGCCTTCCGCAGCGGCAGCACTGACGGCCACGTCCACGAATACGACAAAAAGCAGAATGTCGTCGGCGCCAACTTCTTCAACATACTCGACAGCAAACTCTTCAACATCACGCAGAAAGTCGGCACCGGGCAGAAGTTCAAGATCATCGTCAGCAACGCCAACCTCTCCCCCGGCGGACGCCTCGTCATCAACAACACCTACAACTCCTCCATCCCCGCCACCTTTAACGCGGTGACCACCTACGACGACATCGCGCTCAGCCAGTTGCCCATCTACAGCCTCAACGGCGTCGCGGGGAGCACCCAGTTGACGCAGTTCGGCCTCTACTTTGACCGCGGAGCCATCGGAGCCGGAGGCATCCACCCCACCGTCACGGGAGAAGTGCGCTCCAACACCCCCGGGAAGTTCGGCGAATACCGCAACGGCGCGCTCACCATCCAGGTCGTCGCCGTCAATGGCAACGGCACCAACGCCTTCGCCACCACCACCGCCACCAGCGCCGGCGGTGTCCAGGGCGTCGCCACCTCCGGTCTCCTCTACGAAGCCACCTTCTTCTGGCACCACAGCGGCCCCGCCTACGGCAACTGAGGCGATGTTGATTATTCCAAGTCGCCTTCAGGTTGAGACCATTTGCGGCCCCAACGGGGCCTGAGGAGACAGCCCGGGGCCACGCCCTGAGCCTTATACGGAAGTCCGCCACCCTGACCCCATACAAGGGGTCGCAGCCATTAGCGAGGCGTCGCAGACGCCTCGTCACCCCGTAAAGGAAGCACCGATCCCGGAGGGATCGCAGCGGCTCCCGGTGCGCGGATCATCCTGAGCGGGGACGGCGCTGGCATTTGCCTTCGGCTGTCTCCGCTTCGCTCCGGCTCTCCGGGATGCGGACTTTTTCAGGTGCGTTACGAGGCGTCTGCGCTCGTCCCTCGCTCCGACGCCTCGCTAATGGCTGTGACCCCTTGAAGGGGTCTCCGACTTGTGTATAAGGCTCAGGGCCACGCCCCGGGTCCACAGCCAATCGAAACCACAAGCCCCAACGGGGCGAAACCCGGGGTGCCGCCCTTTCAGGGCTTTGAATGGGTTGGTCGGGTCCGTGACCCGGGGCGTTGCCCCGGGCTTTCTCCTTAAGCCCCGTTGGGGCAGGGAACAGCCTCAACTGGAACGCGACCTGGAATCAAAGGAGTGCGCGCTTTGGAAGCCCGCCTTTAGGTGGAGTCATCCATTCCGGCTTCCCGTTCAGAAGTGGTTGAGCATTCCGTCGAATTCTGGCCCGCCGGCAAGCAGAGGCGATTCTGCCTGGCGGCCAAAACCCTCATTTTCAAAACAAAAAAGGGGAGGAACCAGCGGTCCCTCCCCTCGTGAACGATCAAATGCCCGAGAGGTAATCGGGCTCTATCGCGCTTACCATTTGCGGGTTCGATCAGTTGAATGAGTCGGGCGGCGTGGACGGACGAGCCCGCAGTTTCACGTCTCCGCCGATCATCTCCGCGCTCACAAAGTGGAGCGCCACCGATCCGCCCTCGAAGGCTGCGGTGTCCACCACGGGCCGGCCGCTGCCGGAGATGAGCGGGGCGGTGTAGAAGACGACTTCATCCACGAGGCGGGCGCTGAAAGCGGCGGCGAGCACGGTGCCGCCGCCTTCGATGAGCACCTGCATGACACCGCGGGCGGCGAGGGATTTGAGCGCTTCCGCCAGCGGCAGATCTCGCATCACCAGGGTGCGATCCTTGTGTGCATCGGTGAAAATCTGCGCGTCCAGCGGCAGGTCGCCGCTGCGGGTGAGAACGACGCGCCAAGGCTGTTCTTTGCTGGCGGGAATGTCAGGGCCGCGCAAGGTCAGGGCCGGATCGTCGTGGCGCACGGTTTCCGCGCCAACGAGGATGGCATCGCACTGTGCCCGGAGTTTCATGGCATCGGCGCGGGCGGCTTCGCCGGTGAGCCATTGGCCTTCGCCGGCGGGGCGGGTGATGCGGCCGTCAAGGCTCGTGCCGGCTTTCGCGATAACATACGGCAGGCCGGTGGTGATGAGTTTGGCAAACGGCGCGATTACTTCCCGGCACTCTTTCTCCAGCACCCCGGAGATGACCTCCACGCCGGCGGCGGTCAGGATTTCCCGGGCACGGCCGGTGTGCTGGGGGTTGGGATCATCGGCTCCCCACACCACGCGCGCCACGCCGGCGGCGGTGAGCGCCGCCACGCACGGCGGCGTGCGGCCATGCGTCGAGCACGGCTCCAGGGTTATATAAATAGTCGCGCCCCGCGCATCCACGCCGCGCAGAGCCTCCACCTCCGCGTGGGGCCCGCCAGCTTTGCGGTGCCAGCCGCTGCCGAGCAGCGCGCCATCTTTCACGATCACTGCGCCCACACATGGATTCGGGCTTGTCAGGCCCGCGCCGCGCCGTGCTTCCGCGAGGGCAAGGCGCATCCAGTGATCGTGACCGCTCATCTTTGCTTGTCCTCCAGGACCGTCTCCCCGCCGGCCTCAACGACGAGCTTGTCCACGGTCACGACATCCTCCCAGGGAATTCGCTTACGCTGGTACTTGTTCTGCAACTGCACGCGCAGCGTCTCCAAAATATCGAGGGGAATGGGATCCAAACGGTCCCAGTCCGGCGCGGACTTCAGCGTCGTCTTCAGTTCCCACTTTTTGCCAAACTTCTCGGCGCGGAAGTAGCGTCGCTCACCTGCCTCTAGATCCTGGTCGTGCCATTCGTGAAATATCATGCGGCTTCTGTGCGCCGGGAATTAGCAGGCTGCAAAACGAAACTGCGCTTCTTGGCGGGGACCATATCATCGCTCAGAATCTTCCGGGCCCGACCAGCGCGACGCACCGGTGGGGCGGGAACCAGGCTCAAGAGGTCCAGGTTTGAACTCGGGTCCATCCGATAAAGAGCCTGGCGAAGGAGCGCCATGGCGCGGCTTTCGAGTTGGCGCGCCCGCTCACGGGTGACCCCGAGTTTCCGTCCAATGTCCGCGAGCGGCAGGGCATCGTGGCCGCCAAGGCCGAATCTGACTTCGATGACGAATCGCAGGCGCTCCGGGAGTTTTGCGAGGATTTTCTGCACCCGGTCGCAGTCGCATTCCTGGCAGGCAGCGCAGTAGGGATCGCCGCTGGCAGTGGTTTCCGCGGCCAGTTTTTCGTGGAGCGGCACGTCTCCCGCCGTCATTTCATCCAGCGAATGCATGGTCTGGAAGGCGGCGCGGGTGCCGGCCAGACGATCGCCGGAGGTGCCCAGATGCTCCGCCAGTTCGATGTCGTCCGGCTCGCGGCCAAGAATTTGGGTCAATTCCGCAGCCGCAGACCGCATTCTCCGGACCTGCGTCAGCACGTGGGCGGGAAGGCGGATCGTACGCCCGTGATTTTCGATCGCCCGGTAAATACTCTGCCGGATCCACCAGACGGCATAGGTGCTGATCGAGGCGCCGAAGCCGGGGTCGTAGCGCTCGACAGCTTTGATGAGCCCCCTATTTCCCTCGGCGATGAGGTCCTCGATAGCGAGACCCATGCCGCAGAACTTACGGGCAACGGACACGACCAGACGCAGGTTCGCGTTGATCAGTTGTTCCCGGGCAGCAGGTTCGCCGCGTTGGTTGCGAATGGCGAGGTCACGCTCTTCCTCTTTGGTGAGCAGTGGGGTTTTCCCGATTTCCCGGCAGAACAGTTCGTAGGAACCGGGGTAGGTGGGGGCGGAGGGGAGTGGGATGGCGGTGTTCATGGTATTGCCCCTATACGTCATCTTAAATACATTCTACAATATAATTTGAAATAAGTTTTGTAATGGAGTTTGTTTGAGATTCCCCCTTCCCAATCGCACGCGATCTGATAAAAGGGAGTCTCGACCCCGCGAACTATGCCGCTCGACCCCTCCACTCCTGCTTCCACTTCCGTCCGCGTCGGCCCCTCAGGGCTGCGCCGGAACTGGCTCATGCTGACCGCCTGGCTCGGCGATCACCCGCGCCTCGCACTCCTCGGAGGGCTGATCATGGCTGGCGGCGTCTATTTCTACGGAGTGAGGCTCAACGGCTTCGCTCATCTGGCGGACTCAGCAGGGCGATGGCGCCTGGAAGTCTTCGGCGGAACCCTCGAGGTGGACAGATCCATCGAGGTGCCCGACGTGATTCTTTCGCTCCGGGGAGAGTCTTACAACCACCTCGACTCCGTCGCCGCGAGCGCCGGATTCATGGGCGGAACGGCATTTCGCAAGGAGATCGAAGTCATCGCCGCGCGACCGGGAGCGCGCATTCGCGTCGTCGCGCTGGATCCGCGGATGGGCGCGCCGGGGCATCCTCGCCACGCGGATTTCGCCGCGGCTGCTGCGGCCTTTGGCATGGAGTCGTGGGAATACCGCGCGCGCTGCTGGCACTCCGCCGCAGTGCTTTTGCACCTCAAGAAGGAGATCGGCGCGGCCCTGGAGGTGAAACTCCTCGACGAACGCCTCACCGCTGCGCCAGCGCCCTTTTTCACCCAGGGACGCAGCCTGCAACTCTCCCGCAGCGACGATCCTTCAAAGCGTCTCGACATCCTCGTGCCGCGGCCTCTGGAGGCGGACGGCATGGATTCCTTCACCCATCCCGGCCTCATTATCCGCAATCGCCCTGACAATGCGGAAGTGCAGCGTTTCGCGGAGGCTTTCACCCTCGCATGGAGCCGCGCCCGTCCCCTCAATGCCGCGCTCGAAGCGGAACTTCTTAACACTCTCACTCATGAGCCGACCCCTCCAGGAAATCAGCCTTGAGCAATTGAGCCGGACGCTCCGCGAAGCGCGGGAGCGCAAAGGCTGGCCGCTCGAGCAACTCGCCCGCGAACTGTGGTCGCGCGGTTTTCCCACGTCGCAGAACAAACTCTGGCGACTCGAAAACAAGCCGCCCAACCGCATTGATACCGAACTCCTGCTCTGGCTGGAAAAGGTGCTCGAAGTGGAACTCCTCGGGGCCGGCGACCAGAAACAGGTGCTCATCGAAGACGTGATTGCCCTCCTGGATTCCTTCTCCGCCGCCGCGACATCGCCGCCGGAAAACCCTGGCCTGCGCCGCATTCACGACCGCGTCACGCGTTTGCTCGACAGCCGTGCGGGATGATTGCAGTTGGATAAAAAACCAAAACCGGTCAGGCCACCCGGCGGCGGCGAGCGGCGAGGCCGAGACTGCCCAGTGCCAGAAACCCGAGCGACGACGGCTCCGGAATAGCACCCGCGCCGGCCTCAATGCCCACGCCCGCGACGTTCTCGTAGGCCCACTCGTGGACGGTGATTGCCCGCGGCTGCGAACCTGCTATTGTGCTCTGCGGGGCGACGGTGATGCGCAGCCACGCATAGTGGTTATTGGCCCCGATCTTGAAACGCAGCCCGAGGTAGCCGCTGTTGCTCCCCGGCTGGATCCACTGGCTGTTCAGGTAGCCCGGGCCGGTGGCGTGCCCGTCCGCCAGCAAGCCGAACGTGGTGAGGGTGCTGACCTGCGGCAGAGTGAGGAAGGTGGCGGAGGCATCAATGACTGAGTTCAGCGCGAGCCTCGCAGGATACATATACCCTCCCGCAGCGGCCCCCATGGCTCCAAGGGTCAACCCGGCCCCGAGGGGGGCGGCAAGGAAGGCATTGTTGTCGAACGGTGTCGCCGAGCCGGTGCTGTCCTGGGTCCAGAGCCGCAGGTCGGCGTTGCCGTCGGTGTCCAGATCAAAGGAATAGGCCGCGAAGAAGGTGTCGGTCGTTACTACGTCCGTGAGAAGCTGGTTGCCGGCGTTCACATAGACGATCGCCGCGTTTGAGGAGGCGATCGTGAGCGCTCCGACGGCGGCACCAGCGGAGTAGGTGGTGATGCGGGCACTGAGCGAAGAAGAGGGAGTAAGCGTGGTCATGGCAGCAGACAGATGGTGTATTGGTGACAGAGCCCCTATCTTTCGGGAGCGGAAGCGTCGCCCTCTTTATCAGTGGAGGCCGCAGCGTGCAATAAATACCCGGGGAAATTTTAACCAGCGTAACGGATTCAGTATGCGCGAGTTGTGCGGTCACTGGCGCAATCGCGCAGTCCCGGCAAAGTGTGAACGATTCCCCCGGGCATTGAAGATGAGGCGCATTTCCTCTGGCGAAAATCCGGTGCGGACGCCAGAGCGGGACACTCGCGCGCCAGCCAGGACAGGTTGCTGCAGGCGCCTCTGCCAGCCTTTTTCCGACCATCGCCATGACGCCCACTCTTCCAGTCCCGCGACGCATCCTGCTCATCGGCTGGGACGCCGCCGACTGGCAGCATATTGATCCGCTGCTCGATGCCGGGCTGCTGCCGACTCTGCAGGGGCTCATCGCGCGGGGCGTGCGGGGAAACTTGGCAAGCCTCATGCCGATGGTCTCGCCGATGCTCTGGACATCCATTGCTACGGGCCGGACCGCGGACCAGCATGGCGTTCACGGGTTCGTCGAGGCCGATCCCTCCGGCGAGGGTTCGCGGCCGTGGTCGAGCCTGTCGCGCCGCGGCAAGGCCATCTGGAATATCCTCCACCAGCACGGCCGCCGCTGCAGCACCGTCGGCTGGTGGGCCAGCCATCCCGCGGAGCCACTGCGGGGCACGGTGGTGAGCAATCTCTTTCTCGGCACCGTGCGCCAGCCGGGCACGGGAGAGTGGAAACTCGCCCGCGGCAGCGTGCATCCCGGGGAGCAGTCCGCGCGGTTTGCCCCGCTGCGCATGCAGCCGGAGGAGGTATCGGGAAAGGACATCGCGGCCTTCGTCCCCCGCGCTGCGGAGATTGACCAGGACCGCGACCGCCGCCTGGAAAGCCTGGCCAACGTACTCAGTTCCACCGTTTCCGTCCAGGCGGCGGCGACCGAGATCATGCAGCACGAGCCGTGGGACTTTCTCGGCGTCTATTACGACGGCATTGATCACTTCTGCCACGGGTTCATGCCGTATCATCCGCCGCGCATGGACCACATCGATGCCGGCGACTTTGAAATCTACAAAGACGTGATCGCCGGGGCCTACCGGTTTCACGACATGATGCTGGCGCGGCTGCTGCTGCTCGCCGGGCCGGAGACGACCGTCATTCTCTGCTCCGACCACGGATTTCTCTCCGGCGCCAATCGCCCGCTGTCCGATCCCAATGACCCCGCCGGCCCGACCATCTGGCACCGGGAAATGGGCATGCTGGTGATGGCGGGCCCCGGCATCCGCAGCGGCGGCACGGTCTATGGCGCGAGCCTGCTCGACATCACCCCGACCATCCTAACGCTCTGCGGCCTGCCCTGCGGGGCCGACATGCACGGGAAGCCGCTGCTCGACGCCCTCACAGACGTCACGCTGGCCACCCTGCCGCCGCGCATTCCCACGTGGGACGACGTGCCTGGCGACGCCGGTCTGCACCCTCCCGGCACAGAATGGGGCCCGTCCGGCGACGAAGCCGCGCGCGTCACCCAGCAGCTTGTCGCGCTCGGCTACGTCGAGGAGACGACCGGGGACCAGGCCGCGGTCGCCGCCGCCGCCACCCTGGAGGCTGACTACAATCTCGCGCAGGTCCACCTCGCCATGGGCCGTCCGGAACGCGCCGTGCCGCTCCTCCTGGAAGCCCTGCGCAGCCGGCCGTGGGAATCGCGCTTCATTCATCAGCTCGCCAACGCCCTCTCAAAAGCCGGCCGCCACCGCCACTGCATTCAGGTGCTCGCGGCCGCCTTTCCGGACACCGACACGGAGCGTCCGCTTCCCGTCATTTCCCTCGTCCTCGCCCGGGCATTCAATGCGCTGGGCGACAAGAAAGCCGCCTGGCACTGCGCCGCCCGCGCCGCTCAGGCACTACCGATGATCTCCGGCGCGTCCGTGGAACTCGCCGAAATCTGCCTGGAACTGGGCCGCCTCGACGCCGCCGAGCACGCCGCGCGCCGCGCCATCGCTCTCGACGAATCCGGCGCAGCCGGCTGGCAGAGCCTCGCCGCCGTTTGCCTGCGCCGTCACCGCGACGAGGAAGCGCTCGACGCCGGTCTCGCCGCCGTTGAGCGCATCTGGCAGTCGGGCCGTTCCCACTTATATATAGGTCTCGCCCTCGCCAGGCTCGGCCGCACCGCCGACGCGCGCATCGCCCTGGAACGCGCGACCCTCATGCTGCCGGCCGATCCCGATCCCTGGCGCATCCTCGCAGCGCTGCCGGAGGAAAACGCCAGCCCCGCGCCGGGCGCAGACGGTTTCACCAGCGCGGGATTTCTCCGCGATGCCTGCCGGACCCGCGCACGGCAGCTCAGCCGCGAAGCCTCCGGGGCCGCCCGCCAGCGCCGCGCGGACGACCGCGAGCCGCTCACCATTCCACCCCTGCCGCCGTCGTCCGTGCGCCGCGCCACCGCGGACGCCGCCCGCCCGCCGGGTGACAAGCGCCGGCTCCAGCAACTCTCGGGCCTGACTTTCACGCTCGTCTCCGGACTTCCCCGGTCCGGCACCTCGCTCTTGATGCAAATGCTCGCCGCCGGCGGCCTCCACGCCCGCACCGACGGCATCCGCAGTGCCGACGACGACAACCCTGAAGGCTACCTTGAGTGGGAGGCGATCAAACAAGTCGCCAGCCGCCCGGAACTTTTCGACGAAGCCGGACTCGACCGGCTGGCCATCAAGTGCATCTCCGCCCACATCCAGCGACTGCCGTCCGTGCACCGCTACCGCGTCATTTTCATGACCCGCCCCGTCATGGAAATCGCCCGCAGCCAGCAGCGCATGATCGCCCGCCGCGGGTCCGAGGGCATGTCCGGCACCGTCGAATCCATCGCCGGGATCCTGCGCAAGCACCGCGACGAAACGCTCCACCACCTGCGCCGCCACCCGCGCGCCTTCGACCTCCTGGAAATTGATTACCCCTCACTCGTCGCCGACCCCGGCGCCTTCACAGACCGGCTAGCCGAATTCCTCGGGCCGGAACTGCTGCCCTATCCCGAACGCATGGCCGCTGCCGTCGTTCCGGCTCTTTACCGGAACCAGAGTTGACCAACGCTTCCAGGAACTTCCTGCGCCTTCACGGCCACTGGCGCGTATCACCGGCTGAATCTCGGAGCTTGCCGCCCGTCCGCCCGCCCGCTATGGCAGCGGCATCATGAAACGCCCGCTCTTTGCCTGCCTGCTCGCACTCACCGCCGCCCGCGCGGATGATGCTCTGGTCAAATCCGACTTCATTTACGAAACCGCACCGTTCCCGTCATGTCACGCGTCCACCATTGTCGAAACGCCCGCGGGTCTCGTGGTGGCGTTCTTTGGCGGAACCAAGGAAAAACACCGCGATGTCAGCATCTGGGTGTCGCGTCAGGAAAATGGCAAATGGACCGCGCCGATGGAAGCCGCCAACGGCGATCAGCCGCCGCAGCCCGACGGTAAGCCGCTCCGCCATCCGCTGTGGAATCCCGTGCTCTTCCAGCCAGCGAAGGGCCCGCTGATGCTCTTCTACAAATGCGGCCCGGACCCTGACGCGTGGTGGGGCATGCTCACCACGTCGAAGGACAACGGCAAGACTTGGTCGAAAGCAACGCCACTGCCGGACAAAGGCGCCGGACCGGTGAAAAACAAACCCGTGCCCCTGCCCAACGGCGACCTGCTCTGCGGTTCCAGCAGCGAGGATCACGGCTGGCGGGTTCACTTCGAGCGCACCTCCGATCTTGGCAAAACCTGGACCACCACGGGCCCGGTCAACGACGGCAAAGCCATCGGTGCCATCCAGCCCAGCATTCTCTTCACCGGTGGCGAGAACCTCCTCGCCATCGGTCGCACGCGGCAGAATCGCATCTTCGAAATCGCCTCGCCTGACATGGGCAAAACCTGGGGGCCGATGACCCTCGGCGCGCTGCCAAACCCCAACTCCGGCACCGATGCCCTAACGCTCAAGGATGGCCGCCACCTCATCGTCTATAATCACGTCGGCGGCCTCATCGGCTCATGGGGTGGCAAACGCTCGCCGCTCAATATCGCTGTTTCAAAAGATGGCCACACCTGGCAGGCCGCGCATGTTTTGGAAAACGAACCCGGCGAAGAATTCAGCTACCCCGCCGTCATCCAAACCGCCGACGGTATGGTCCACATCACCTATACCTGGAAACGGAAGCGCGTGAAACACGCGGTCATTGACCCGGCCAAACTCATCCTGCGCGACATGGTGAATGGCGACTGGCCGAAGTGAGCCGCGCAAGCCAATGAAACCAGGTGGGGCGAAGCTCCTGCTGAGCCTACTATAAAGTCGAAGGCGGCACGAAGCCTCCGTGCGCCACGATTTGAAATGCGCCGCCCTCGCATCGTGTAATAGTCCGGCCATGAATCTCCGCTATCTCCTTCCCGCCCTGCTGCTCGGCGTCTGCATTGCTCTCGTGCCGGCGGACAACGAGAAGCCCGCCGCCTTCCGCGCCGGGGCCGCCGTCGTGGACATCGCGCCGCAGAAGTTCCCCGTGCGCGTGAACGCCATGTTCACCGAGCGCACCGCCGATAAAGTCGTGGACCCGCTCACCGCCCGTGCGCTGGCGCTGGATGACGGCACCACGCGGCTCGTCATGTGTGTCGTGGATACCTGCATGATGCCGCGCGACCTCATAGATGCCGCAAAGAAGCAGGCGTCGGAGGCGACGGGCATCCCCACCGGCCGCATGATGGTCAGCGCCACGCACACGCACAGCGCGCCGTCTGCGATGGCCTGCCTCGGCAGCCGCGTTGACCCGGAGTATGCCGCGATGCTGCCAGGGAAAATCGCGCAGGCTATGATAAAGGCCGTGGAGAATCTCCAGCCCGCACGAGCAGGCTGGACCGCCTTTGATGATTGGGACCACACACACAACCGCCGCTGGATTCGCCGGCCTGACAAGTTGCTCAACGATCCCTTCGGCCAGCCTACCGTCCGCGCCAATATGCACCCCGGCCATCAGTCACCGGATGTCACCGGCCCCAGCGGCCCGGTGGATCCGCAGGTTTCCCTGCTCGCCGTGGAGACCGCGGACGGCAAACCTCTCGCGCTGCTGGCCAACTACTCCATGCACTACTACGAGTCGGAGCTGCTCTCGTCCGACTACTTCGGGCGCTTCAATGTTCACATCGCGCAGATGCTCGGAGCCGGGGAGAAATTCGTCGGCATCATGAGCCAGGGCACCAGCGGCGATCTCATGTGGATGGACTACGGCGCACCTCGACAGGAGGTCGGCTACGATGCCTACTCCAAAGAAATCGCCACGCGCGTCGCCGCCGCTTACAAGAAGATCGAGTGGAAGACCGAAGTCCCGCTCGCGATGGCCGAGAGCACGCTGGCTCTGAGTTACCGCGTGCCCGACGAAGCCCGGCTGAAATGGGCGCAGGAGATGAAAGCGAAACTCGGCGACAAACTCCCGCAGTCGCAGGCGGAAATCTACGCGCTCGAAGCCCTCCACCTCCACGAGCGCCAAAAGACCGAACTCAAACTCCAGGCCCTCCGCATCGGCGACCTCGGCATCACCGCCCTGCCGAACGAAGTCTTCGCCCTCACCGGCCTGAAACTGAAAGCCCGCAGCCCGTTCACGCTGACGATGAACATCGAACTCGCCAACGGCGCGGAAGGCTACATCCCCCCGCCCGAGCAGCACGCGCTCGGCGGCTACACCACCTGGCCCGCCCGCACCGCCGGGCTCGAAATTCAGGCCGAGCCAAAGATCACCGCGGCCCTCGTCTCCCTGCTGGAAAAAGTGTCAGGCAAACCCGCCCGCAAAGAACAGCCCGCCGCCACCGACTACGCCAAAGCCGTCTTCTCCGCCAAACCCGTCACCTTCTGGCGCATGGAGGAAATGGACGCCGGCATGGCGCACGACAGCGCAGGCAAACAAAACGCTGCCATCGAGCCGGGCATCGCGGTTTATCTGTCCGGCATGGTCTTGGCGGAGCCGGCCGCGCCGCCCGCGGGCCGTGCGTTTCATTTCGCCGGTGGTCGAATGAAGTCGCAGGTGAAGCTGGGCGAACACTACAGCGTGGCCTTTTGGCTGTGGAATGCGTTGCCGGATGACGCGCGGCCCGTGACGGGTTATGCCTTCTCGCGCGGCGAGGACCGCGACAAGATGCACGGTGAGCACCTCGGCATCGGAGGCACGCACAAGGCGGAGGCGCAGGGGCGGATCATTCTCTTCAACGGCAACGCCGCCGACCAGCTCCTCATCGGAAAAACCAAACTCGCTCTCAAGGCATGGCATCACATCGTGCTCGTCCGCGAGGGCGCGAAGGTGCGCGTGCATCTCGACGGCAAGCCGGTGCCCGACCTGGAAGGAGAACTGCCGGTCGTTATCAAGAGCGACGACGTTTTCATCGGCGGGCGCGCGGACAATTTCGCCAACTGGGAGGGAAAGCTGGATGAGTTCGCCGTCTTCGACCGCGCGCTGTCGCCGAGCGAAGCCAGCCAGCTTTATCAGGCGTCAAAGATGACGCCTCCGTCCACGGTGCTCGCGCCGGAGTTCCCGCCGCTCTCGCCGGAGGAAGGATTGAAAAGCATCCATGTGCCGGAGGTCTTCAAAGTGGAACTCGTCGCCTGCGAACCTAATGTGATTGATCCCATCGCGATTGATTGGGATCTCGCGGGCCGGCTGTGGGTGGTGGAGATGGCGGACTATCCGAGCGGCATGGATAACAACGGCAAGGCCGGCGGTCGTGTGCGCGTGCTGGAAGACACGGACGGTGACGGGAAGTATGAGAAGTCCACGCTCTTCGCCGACGGGCTGAACTTTCCCACCGGCCTGCTGACATGGCGCGATGGCGTTATCGTGACAGCCGCGCCGGATGTGCTTTTTATCAAGGACACCGACGGCGACGGCAAGGCGGACAGCACAGAGAAGTTGCTCAGCGGCCTCAGTGAAGGAAACCAGCAACTCCGCGCCAACGGCTTGCGCTGGGGCTTGGACAATCGCGTCTATTGCGCTGCGGGTGGACATCACGGCGGGCACGGCGCGGAGACGGTGCTGCGTTCGCACCGCGACAAGGAGGATGTGAAAATCGGCAGCCGGGATTTCAGTTTCTATCCTGACTACGGCGATGTCCGCGCTGAGAGCGGCCCGTCGCAATTTGGCAGGAGTCGCGATGATGCGGGCCACTGGTTCGGCACGCGGAACTCCCGCGCACTCTGGCAATACGTGCTGCCGGACCATTACCTGAAACGCAATCCCTACGTCCCCGCGCCCGATCCCACGAACCTCATCGTCACGCCGCTCAATGCGCCGGTGTACCCGCTCAGCCCGCCGGAGAAGCGATTCCATTCGTTCGAGCACGCCAGCAGTTTCACCTCCGCGTGCAGCGGCATGATCTACCGCGACGAACTCCTCTGGCCCCGCCGCGACAACGAACTCGACGCCTTCACCTGCGAACCGTTCCACAATCTCGTGCAGCACAACATCCTCGTCGAGGACGGCGTGACCTACAAAGCGAAGCGCGCCCCCGGCGAGGAAAAGCACGACTTCTTCGCCAGCACCGACCGCTGGTGCCGCCCCGTCATGACGCGCACCGGCCCCGACGGCGCGCTGTGGGTCGTGGACATGTACCGCTACATGATCGAGCACCCCGCATGGCTCCCGGAAAACGGGAAGGCGGAAACGCTCCCCTTCTACCGCCTCGGCGACGACAAAGGCAGGATCTACCGCGTCTTCCGCGCCGACAAGCCGCCGCGGAAAGTGAAGCCGATGGATAAACTCAAGCCGGCGGAACTCGTGCAGGCGCTGGATTCACCGAACGAATGGCAGCGTGACAAGGCCCACATGGCGCTGCGGTGGGAGATGGATCATCCGAGCAAACTTCCGACTGAGGAGGATTCAGCATCGTTGCACCGAGCCATGATGCAGGCTGATAAGGCTCCAACACCTGCCGTAAAACTTCATTTACTGGGCTACATGGAGAGCATGAAGGCGAACTACCCGGAGACATTGAAAAAGCTCCTCCGCGACCCGGCTCCATCCGTTCGCACAGCGGCAGTTCGAGTGATCGCCAGGGTCAGTTACGAGGACAATCTTGATGAGAAGATGCTGGGGGCAGTGATGCGGGCTGCGGTGGATGAATCGCTCCGGGTGCGGTTTCAGTTCGCGCTCGCCGCAGGCTATTTCGCTGACGGCAAGGACAGGGAACACGCAGGACCGGCGCTCGTGCACGCAGCCATCCGCGATCACGCCAATCCCTGGATGCGCGCCGCGGTGATGAGCAGCGCGGTGCCGCATTGCCGTGCACTGTGTGACGGCATCGCGGCGGCGGGCGGGGAGGCGTTTGCGGCGTATGTGGATGATCTCATCGCCACGGCGCTGGGACTCAATGACCGCGATTCCCTGGCCGCGCTGCTGCGTCCGACGCTTCAGGCGAGGGACGGGGCTTTCACAGGTGAGCAGATGAACTCCTTCGCCCGGCTGCTGGCGGCGCTGGCGAAGAAACAGAGCAGCCGCGCGGCGCTGTCGGACCGGGCTGATGCGCTGTCGGAACTGCTCAAGTCTGCGGATGCGGCGTTCGCCTTCGCGGCCCGCGCCATCGCGGACGGCGCGGCGACATCTGCACTCCGCGCCGGCGCGGCAGGCTTGCTCATTCACGATGCCGCCGGGCGGCGCACGGCGCTGGAAGTTCTCCCCAACTGGCTCTCGCCCGGCAGCGATCAGGCGCTGCAACTCGCCGCCGTGCGCGTGCTGGCATCCACCAGCGAGCCGACAGTGCCCGCCATTCTCCTGCACGACTTTCCATCTCTCACGCCGGGCACGCGCGGCGCGGTGATTGAAGCTCTGCTCACCCGCGAGCCGTGGTCGCTGGCGCTGCTGGAGCATGTGAAGGCGAATCCCAACACCCCGCTGGATGCCACGCAGCGCGCGCGACTTGCGCAGCATTCGTCGCAGAAGGTGCGCGATCTCTCCGCCGCAGTGCTGAAAGCCGAGTCCTCGCGGAAGGAAGTGCTGGAGCAGTTCCGTCCTGCGCTTTCGCTTAAGGGAGATGCCGTGCGCGGGAAGGTGGTCTTCGCCCGCTGCATCGGCTGCCATCAGTTGGAGGGCACGGGCCTTGCCATCGGGCCGGATTTAAGATCGGTGGCCGGGCACCCACCGGAGAAGCTGCTCACGAATATAATAGATCCTTCGCTAGATGTGCAGCCCGGGTTCTTCGCCTTCAACGCGAAGCTCAAGGACGGTAGCGAACTCTATGGCCTCATCACGTCCGAGACCGGCAACAGCGTGACCTTCAAACTCACCGACGGCAGTTCCAAGCTCGTGCTGCGCAGCGATCTCGCCGATTTGAAAAGCACCGGCCAGTCGCTGATGCCCGCGGGACTTGAAACTGGCATGACTAATCAGGAGATGGCGGACCTTCTCGCGTGGCTGACTGCCGCCAATATCGACAGGTGAAGCAAAAAGGGGAAACTGGATACCCTGCGTTCATTCATCTCATTATTCCTGTCCTGTCGCCGCCCCATTCATCAAACCCCGCACCGCCCGCCGCCATGACTCTCGATCAAGTAATGTCTGAACTCGCCGCCAAAGGCACTGCACAAACCAAAAAGACCTACCTCCGCCACGGAGCGAAGGAGCCATTTTTCGGCGTCCTGATTTCCGACCTCAAAGACATTCATAAGAAGATCAAAGGCGATCAGGCCCTCGCATTGGAACTCTACGCGACGGGCAATGGCGACGCGCAGTATCTGGCCGGCATGGTCGCCGACGGCAAGAAGATGACGACCACTCAGCTCCAGAAATGGGTCACGACCGCCGCATGGGATCTGATGTGCAACTACACCGTCGCCTGGGTTGCGTCTGAACATCCTGACGGCTTCAAAATTGCGCTGAAGTGGATTGATTCGCCGAAGGAAAGCATCGTCACCGCCGGCTGGAACACCCTTAGCGCGCTCGCAGCCACGATCCCCGACGACAAACTGCCGTTGAAACAATACAGCGCCCTGCTTGACCGCATCGCGAAGACTCTCAATGCCTCCACGGACTGCACTCGTTACGCCATGAATGGCTTCGTCATCTCCTGTGGCACTTACTTGGCCCCGCTGGCTGACAAGGCAATGACCACCGCGCGCAAGCTGGGCAAAGTGAAAGTGGACATGGGAGACACCGCCTGCAAAGTGCCTGACGCAGAGAGCTACATCCTCAAGTGCCGCCGCGGCGCCCCCGTGGCACCAAAGCGGAAGACCGTGCGGTGCTGAGCGCCCGGCGCCGGAGGCCGGCAAAATGCAAACTTCTCCTTGCGCCTCCTGTTACATCCGCTATTTCTGTCGTAACAGAAAATCACGAAATGAATGCACTCAC
>JANOZA010000810.1:0-2380 GCA_031429155.1 Verrucomicrobiota bacterium
GGTGTTGCCGGCCATCTGCCGCCTGATGATCGCCCTCCAGCGGGCCTCGCGTTGTAATCTATTGGACGTGCTCATCCGCCACCCTCAGCCAACCCCGGCGAAACGCACGCACCGGGCTCTGTGGATTGCTGAGACGGTTACGCTGGAATCTGCCTGGCCTGCGGACTTCATCTGCCTTTTTAGGTTTAGTGGCGCCGAAATGATGAATTCTCCGTGCCTGGTCCCACGAAATGGGATAAGTTGCCTGCTCCGTAAATCCGATGCCCCGCCCCCCATCCCTATGAAGAGAATCCCCTGCCTCGCCGGCCTGCTTGCGGCGGCGGTCATGCTTTGGCTTGGCCTGCGTCCGCCGGGAAGCGTGACTGCGCCCGAAGACACTCGCCTTGTGTCGTCGGCAACGGCTGCGCGGGAACCGAGGTCGCGCATGCTGACACGATTATCGCCGGAGGCTTCGGCGATGTGGCAGTGGGCATCAGAATATGCCGCGGCGGATGCGGACGAGCGCGCCGTCTTGCTGGAGCCTGGCAAAGCAATCGCGACGGTACATCGGGCGAGAATCAAAAACCTCATCGCTGCCGATCCACGCCGAGCGCTGGAGGAGGCGCTGCCGTTAGCGCTGCGTCAGGAGCTTCCGGCGGAGATTGAGGGAATGATCGAGCAGCGGATGAATGCGCGGGGCTTCTATGGAGTGCTGGGTTCCACCGACGAGGGAATCCGCCGCACTTTCCAGACGGCAGATGGGAAGGAATACGAAGCCGCCGTGTTCGGGCGTCGCGTGCGGCAGCAGACGACGGAGAATGCCGCTGCGCACGGCGTTGCCCTGGATGGCGTGCTCGCCATGGCCGAGGATCCGCTGCGACCGCTGGAGCCGGGCGAGCACATTCGCCCGGGGCAGCGTGTGTTTTTCAACTGTCCCGTCAGCGGCAAACTCACGGCAGCGCAGACAGAAATCACCCCGGAGACACCAGCCGTGGAAGTCGGCGGCGAAATCCACATCCTCTGCACCGGCGGACACATTCACGCACTGCGGGAGGAACTCATCGCGGCGGAGGGCGGCACGGGCGGACCGTCGAAACCATCGAGTGCAGTCCCTACTTCGTGGACAACGGGAGTGAAGAGCGTGCTCTACATTCGCATCACTTTCCCGGAACAGTGGACGGACCCGCAGCCGGAGAAGGACTGCTACGACATGATGAAGTCGGTGAACGACTTCTTTGTCGAGAACAGTCACGGCGCACTGCACCTGATGACGACGGTGACGCCTCTGCTCACGATGCCGAAACCGGCGTCGTGGTATGTGGCCAACGACGGCAGCAGCGCCTACACGGTGCTGAGCGACGCCCGGGCCATCGCTCGCGCTGCCGGATTCGACTACGGGGCCTACGATCTGGAAGCGGTGCGCTACAACGGAGCGAGCGGATCGTTCGGCGGGCAGGCTTATGTCGGCGGACGCGGCTGCTGGTTGAAGAGCAGCAGCGCTGGCGTGGCCGTACATGAGTTCGGCCACAACCTCGGCCTCTGGCACGCCAATTACTGGAGCACGAGCGGCGAAAGCGTTATCGGGTCAGGCAGCAATTCCGAATACGGCAATGCCTTCGACACGATGGGCAGCGCCAGCGCGGGCAACTACTCGTTCAATGCGGGCCATCAAAACGACCTGCGCTGGATTCCTGACGAGAACGTGACGCGGGTGAATGGCAGTGGCATGTTTCGACTCCAACAGTTCGATCAGGGCCGGCTCGATCCAGCCAGCCGCTACCTGCTCATGATCAGGAAGGATTCGCAACGCGACTACTGGTGCGAGTTCCGCCAGAAGTGGACAACGAATGCCTGGTTGATGAACGGCGTCCAGGTGAACTGGAGTCCGTGGGGCGACGGGGCGACGGACAACACGGCCTACGGTTCCAATGGCGGCGGCCAACTCCTCGACATGACGCCCGGCTCGCTCGACGGCAAGAACGACAGCCCTATCGTACTGGGCCGCACGTTCTCTGATCACGGCGCGCAGGTTCACATTACGCCGGTGAGCAAAGCGGGCACCGTGCCGGAGTCGGTGGATGTGGTAGTGCAGGTCGGAGCGTTTCCAGGCAATCAGCCGCCTTCCCTGGAACTGAATGCCGGCACGCTGACGGCGGCGCTGAATGCACCGGTGACATTCACTGCGACAGCGCTTGATCCCGACGGCGACACGCTCGCCTACTCCTGGGACTGGGGCGACCGCACGTTCGGAGCGAATGCCGCCATCGCCACGAAGTCATGGAGCACTGCCGGACTCTACACGGTGCGTTGCGAAGTCAGCGACCTTCGCGGCGGCACGCGCAGTGCGCTGCTGGCGATAACCGTCGGCACGCCCGCACATTGGCGCATCGGCGGGCGCGTG
>JANOZA010000811.1:0-5487 GCA_031429155.1 Verrucomicrobiota bacterium
TCCGGCGATCAATTGCTCGTGGACAAAGTATCGTATCACTTTCGCCGCCCGCATCGCGACGACGTTTTTGTATTCAGCACCGAGAACATCGCAGCCATCGGGAAGAATCAGCATTACATCAAACGACTCGTCGCCCTGCCGGGAGACCAACTGAGAATTGAGGAACCGGACCTCTTCATCAATGGAGCGAAATCCACCGGCACAGGATCGTTGAAAGTCGCAAAGCAGGAAGCCGGATATGGAGGCTACAGCATCCCAAAAGGACAGGCTCCGGGCGGGAATTTTGTCGGCCTCGCGGGACCGAGCGTCACGCAGGAAGTGACCCTGCCGGACAAAGGCTATATGGCCATGGGCGACAACAGTGCGAACAGCTACGACAGCCGCAACTGGGGCGCGGTCCCGGAACGCAATGTCGTCGGGCCGGCACTGTTTGTATATTGGCCGTTCGCCAACCACTGGGGCATCATCCGCTGATCTGCCATCATGATGGACCGCGCTGCATTGCTTTGGGGTGCCGGGGCGGCGGTGAGCGGAGTGCTGATTTGCCTTGTGCAGCCATGGCGAAATCAGTTTCGGACAGCACGGCAGACGTGCCGCAGAAACATTTGGTTGTGCGTTGTTCCGTTGGTGGTGGTGGTGATGGAACTGCTCTGGCAAAGTCGGCTGCCACTTGCTGACTCCACACCACTTCTGCAGAGCGCAGGCATGGCGACGGGAGATTCCCTGGTAAGCGTCTTGACCTGGATCGTCCGCGGCGATGTTCTTTCGATGCTGCTCGCCGCAGCGTTTCTCGCCAACAGTGCCGGAATCCGCCGTGGTTTGTGGGCCGGCATTGAGTCCGCCTTTCCAGGCTGGTGGCCCCGTCTGATTCAATTTGTGCTTCTGGCCAGTGCTACAGCGGCACTCGGCATTCCCGCCGTTCGCTTTGGTGCTGGCGGAGAGAGCGGCCGCTGGATCGTCAAATTGCTCGCCGCTCCCTGGACGGCTACGGCGTCAACATTGCTTGTATGCTGGTTGTTCCTGTCATTCGAAACCGCCAGTCACGGCCCGGCAAAGGCAAAGGTCCGCATCGCCGAAATGACTGGGCAGTTCACGCCCCGGCTTTGGTTTTTGGCGTTCGCAGGTGCCGTCGTTTTCCCACTCATTGACTGGCTGAGCGCCGACATGCGCAGCATTCTGCGCTGGTATTCATGGCCGGTGGCGGCCCTGCTCGCGTGGTTTCCGTTCACAGCCCTGCGTTCCACCGAGGCAGGAGAAATCCACACCGTTTTCAACGTGTCGCTGCGGCGCTGTGGACACGGAGTCATCCAGTTTCTCGGTTGGACAGTGGTCGCCGGAGTTCACTTCTTCGCACTGCATCTGCTGAGCCTCTGGCTGCGTTCCCTCTACCCCGACATTACCTGGTATCGTGCGATAACTACCGGGGTCTTCGCCGCCGCGCAGATCGCATTGGCAACGTGGATGCTCGGCGCGTGGATCACCATCCAGGGAGACACCCAGTCCACCGCACTCAAAGCCCGGCGCAAAGCATGAGTCCAGCCGTCACCAGTCAGGATGCCGCAGAAATCGTGCGCCGCAGCAGATCAAATCTCGCCTTTGCCCTGGCCTGTCTGCCAAAGGAGCGCCGGCACGACATGTATATCTTCTATGCCTTCTGTCGCGTCGTGGATGATCTCGCCGACGACGAAGGCATTCCCTCCGCCGAACGTCGCGCCGGCCTGCAGCGGTGGCGTGATGTCATCCGCGGAGACGCCAAAACACTGAACCCTCTCGAGGCGTCGGTCACCACCGTCCAGCATCGGTATTCCGTCCCTCCGGAGGAAATAGAGGGCATCATCACGGGTGTGAGCATGGATCTCGAGCCCCGCCGTTACGCCAACTGGGAGGAACTTCGGGACTACTGCTATCTGGTCGCAGGGTGTGTCGGACTGGTTAGCACGCGAATCTTCGGATGCCAGGCCCCGCAAAGCCGCGACTACGCCATCGCCCTTGGTCACGCCCTGCAAACCACGAACATTCTCCGCGACATTCACAGCGACTATGAAAATGGCCGCCGCATCTATCTGCCGCAGGACGACATGGCCGCCGCAGGCTATACCGAGGAAGACCTCGCCACCGGACGCGTGAACGACGCCTTTCTCCACCTGATGGCGCAACAAATCGAGCGCGCACGGAGTTATTACAAAGCAGCAGAAGCCGCACTCACTTCCACTGACCGCATTCCGCTTCTTGCATCCGAAACCATGCGCCGGATTTACTCGGAGACTTTGGATCTTTTGGAAAAGGATGGATGCCGCGTTTTTGACCGCCGCTACAGTCTCCCGAAATGGCGGAAAGCTCAGCTCGTTGCCGGCGCGTGGCTTCACGGGCTGCGGGCGAGGCTTCTGGGTTGAGTATATTTGAGGTTGCCCGTACGGCGCGGCACAGCCAGACATCGCGCCATGTTTGCGGCCATGAAAATATTTAGCGGCACCGCCCATCCAGCTTTGGCGGACCGTATTTGCAGTTACCTCGGAACGAAGCGCTCCGACGCTACCGTCAACCCGTTCCCCAACGGCGAGACGTTCGTGAAGATCAACGAAAACGTGCGCGGTGGAGATGTCTATATCATCCAGCCAACCTGTCCCCCGACGAACCATAATCTGATGGAACTGCTGATCATGGTGGATGCGGCGCGGCGCGCGAGCGCTGAGCGCATCACCGCAGTGATCCCGTTTTTCGGCTATGCGAGGCAGGACCGGAAAGATCAGCCGCGGGTACCAATCACCGCAAAGCTGGTGGCGAATTTGCTCACTGCCGCAGGTGTGCAGCGAGTGCTGACCATAGATCTTCACGCGGGACAGATTCAGGGGTTTTTCGACATTCCAGTGGACCACCTCTACGCCGCGCCGGTTATCATCCGTTACCTAAAGCAGCACGCCCTGGCGGGAGAGAATCTCGTAGTCGTCTCACCGGATGTGGGCGGCATCAAGATGGCCCACGCATTTTCCAAGAGCCTCGGCGGTGACTTCGCTATCGTCGCCAAGTCACGCAGCAGCGCCACCGAGGTAAAAGCCCTGAGTGTTATTGGAGAAGTGGATGGACGCGATGTGCTGCTGGTGGACGACATGACGGAGACGGCAGGCACTATCACCGCAGCGGCAGTCCTGCTCCGCGAACGGGGCGCCAAACGCATTTTTGCCGGAGTCAGTCATGGCATTCTGAACGAACTGGCGCTAAAGCGACTCGCGGAAAGCGAGATCGAGGAACTAATCTGCACAGATTCCACGCCCATGGCGCACGGGCCAAAGGTGACGACGCTTTCGGTGGCGGAGATTCTGGGGGAAGCGATGCGCCGAATTCACCAGGGCGAGAGCGTAACATCGCTCTTCGACATCGGGTAAGCGCTCGCTATAGGAAACAGGACCATGCCCATCATTACCCAACCCCGCCGCGTGAATGTCCGCACGCCGGAGATCATGCCACTCGTACAGGCTGAAGTAGAGAGTCACTACCGCAGCGGCATCGTAGAGCGCATTCGCGCTGCCGGAGGCACACTTACCGTTGGCAATACCACGGTGAAACTCGCGCGGCAGTTCGGATTTTGCTACGGAGTGGAGCGAGCCATTGATCTGGCTTACGCGGCCCGGAAAGTTTTCGCCGACCGGCATCTCTACCTGCTCGGCGAGATTATTCACAATCCAGAGGTGAACCGCCAACTCAGGGACATGGACATCAAGACTATGCCAAGCCGTCCGTCAGAGGAGGAGTTAAATTCTCTTTCGCCGGACGACGTTGTGATTGTGCCCGCCTTCGGAGCGGAAACCGCGGTAATGGAGAGTATCGCCGCTCGCGGCTGTGCCACGGTGGATACGACTTGCGGTGACGTGATGAGTGTCTGGCGGCGCGTGCGTGAATACGCGCGCACCGGGCGAACGAGCATTATTCATGGCAAGTCCACGCACGAAGAAACCAGAGCCACAGCCTCGCGTGCTCTCGGAGAAAGCGGGGGAGGGCACTACCTCGTCATTCTTACGCTCACAGACTGCGAAGTGGTTTGCGATTACATTCGTGGAATGGGGGATCGCTCAGCATTTCTCGCGAGATTTGCCGGGGGCTGCAGTGAAGGCTTTGATCCCGATGTGCATCTGCGGCGCATTGGCGTGGCTAACCAGACGACCATGCTTAAGGGCGAGACTGAAGAAATCCAACGCAGGCTCCAGCAGGCAATGCGTGATCGGGACGGTGAGATGGCAGGGGAGTCGGTCGCAGTATTCGACACCATCTGCGGTGCCACTCAAGAACGACAGGATGCACTTTTTGAAATGCTGAAATCGCCCATGGACCTCATGCTGGTCATCGGCGGTTATAACAGTTCCAATACAACACACCTCGTGGAGATTGCGGAGAAGCAGCTACCCACGTTCTTCATCCGAAATGCTGGCTGTCTTCGGGATCTGGAAGAAATTATCCACTTTGATCTTCACGGGAAGACGGAGCGCACCGGCTACACAGACAAACTGGCGGGGCCGGGACCGGTGACTATCGGCATCACTGCCGGGGCTTCCTGTCCGAATAATCTGATCGAGGATACGATCCTCAGGGTTTTTGCGCTGCGTGGAACGACGGCAGAGGAAATAGAGGCGGCCGCCTGATAACTGGACAAAATAAAGCGGCGGCGTCCCGTTTCCGGAACACCGCCGCAGTATAATTTGCAAGTTGCAGGAACCGCCGGCTTAGAAACCGACTGAGAGAGCTACGCCGCCGTAGAACGTTGTGTCCTGATCGTTGCCATTGAGCCACTGACTATAGTCATCCACGCCATCGAGCGGGAAGTTCACCGCGACGTAGGGGGTGAGTGTGACGTTGGACTTCAGCGTGATCGGGGCCTTCAGGTAGATGGCTGAATGGTTGAAGCCACTGCTCGAAGGAGCGAACACCGAACTGTCGCGGTCCACGTACGAGATCACCGCGCCAGGCTGGAGGGCGAACATGTCGTTGATCTTGTAGAGATAGTTCACGCCGAGTTCAGCATAGAATGCTTCGGACTCGGTTTCATAGAACGCACCCATGTTGACGGTGGTGTTGGCGCAAGGCGTCCAGACGGCCTCAAGGCCCGGCTCGTACTGAGCATCGTAGCTCGTGCCGCTGAAGGTCGGGTAGTAGTAATATTTGAAGCTCGCTCCAATGGAGAACTGGTCGTTCACCTTGTAGAGGAGGCGGGTGTAGAGATCCAACTCTTGATAGTTGGTGTAACTGGCGGCGGATGAGCCATACCAGGCGTTGAAGTTCCACGTGAGGCGATCGTTGATCGCGTAGTTCACGTCGAGCGCGCCGGTAACGAGATCTTCTGCACGGCCATGAGAGCCGGTGCCGAAGACTTCCACACCACGGTAGATGTAGTCAGTGTCGTAACCGAGGGTGACACTGCCGGACCAGAGAGAGGTCGAAGCAGGAGCGGGAGCCGCCATGGGGGCGGGAGTGACGCCGGCCTGAGCCGTGAGGGCG
>JANOZA010000812.1:0-22082 GCA_031429155.1 Verrucomicrobiota bacterium
CGCCCACCAGCACCGGCAATGTGTACCGCATGAACCTCGATGGCAGCGGTCTCGAGACCATCGTCACAAATAATGAGCAGACACGCGCCGTGTGCGTGGATACCGCCGGCGGCAGGCTCTACTGGGTGAACCGCAACTTTGCCAGCATCATGCGCTGCAAACTCAGTGATCTCCCTGTGAGCGCCTTGGACGCTACCAAAACGCAGACGCTCTACACCGGGCTGGATACGCCGCACGGCATGGTGCTCGATGTGCCCGCCGGCAAAGTCTATTGGGTGGACACGGGCACGAACCCTGGCACGGGCATCGGCTCACAGGCCATCAGCCGCGGCGACATGGACGGCAGCGGGCCGCAGGAAGTGCTCGTCAATCTCCTCAGCGAGCCGTGGGACATTGATATTGATCCGCGCGTCGCCAGCTACGCCGAATGGACCGCGCGCTACTTCGCGAGGAACCCCGGGGCAGCGGCGTCGGCCTCCGCCGACCCTGACAACGATGGTATTTTCAATGTCATGGAGTGTGCCCTCGGTCTGCACCCGCGCCGCAGCGATGTTTCCGGCCTGCCCGTCATGACGACGCACACGGAGGGAGCGGAGACGTATCCCGCCATTCGATTCACCCGCCGCACCGGCGTCACGGGGCTCAGCGTTCTTCCGCAGCACAGCAGCGATCTGCAATTCTGGTGGGACGCGAACAGCCCCAGTGGCGGCGCGCCCAGACTGACTCAGGTGAGCGCCACGGCGCTGCCTGAGAATATGGAGCTCGTCACCGTGCGGTCCAACTTTTCACTTGGGCAAATGCCGCGGCAATACCTGCGCGTGTGGGCGGCGGTGACGGGGCCGTGAGCATCGTCAGCCCTGGTGTCGGCAATGCTACGCCTGAAGGATGCACATCATGCTGGCCAGACCGTCGAAGTGCCGGTCATGGCAGTAGAGGGTAAGGTCGTGACTCCGCGCGGTGGCTGCGATCCAGAGATCGTTTTCAGGAATTGGAGTTCCTTTGCGGGCGACGTAGTCCTTCAGTTCTGCGTAGTGCTCGGCAGTGGAGTCGTCGGGATGAAGCAGGACAGTGCTGTATTCGAACTTCTCCCACGCTTCCTCTGCCCGGCGGTCATTTCCTGAGCGGCGGATACCGTAAAGAATCTCACCGAGCACTGTGAGTGGCACATAGAGTTCGGTCGCCATTTTCAGCGTGTTTGCTATCTCCGCATCGGCAGTGCGCATGTGCCGAATGATGAGGCTGCTGTCGAGAGCAAGGCTACCAGGCAGTTTCATCAATTTGGGCGCATTCAGCGAGGGCGGCTTCGAAGGCCTCGCCTTCGATCCCCGGGAGGCTGCCGGAAGTGGCGTCAATCATCGCACTCCGCGCGGCCCGGCGTCTGACAACCAGGGCGTCTATAAACTGCGCCGTTTCCGCCAACCGGTCGGCTGGCATTTTTTGGAGTTCTTCCCTGAGAGTTTCAATGCTCATGACGCGGAACTTATCACGAATGATTCCCGCAGCAAGCCCCTACCCTCCGCACCGGCACGCCTCTGGCTCCGAGGTATTCCTTCACACTGTCCACGGTGTATTCGCCAAAGTGGAAGATGCTGGCGGCAAGAACGGCGTCCGCTTTGCCTTCGCTGAGGACGGTGACCATGTGATCGAGATTCCCCGCGCCGCCGCTGGCGATGACGGGAATGGTGACGGCTTCACTCACGGCGCGCGTCAGGGCGACATCGTAGCCGGCTTTGGTGCCGTCGGCGTCCATGCTGGTGAGGAGGATTTCGCCGGCCCCGCGGCGGCAGACTTCGGCGGCCCAGGCCACGGCGTCGAGTTCCGTGCGGTTCCGCCCTCCATGCGTATAGACCTGCCAGGTGCCGTCCCGATTCGACCGCGCATCAATGGCGACGACGATGCACTGACAGCCAAAGGTGCCCGCGCCCTCATTGATCACTCCGGGATTCTGAATGGCGGCGGTGTTGATGCTGACCTTGTCGGCACCGGCGCGGAGCATGGCTTTCATGTCATCCACCGTGCGGATGCCGCCCCCAACAGTGAGCGGCATGAAGCAGCGCTCGGCGGTGCGTTCGACGACATCAATCATCGTCGCGCGGCCATCGGAGGAGGCCGTGATGTCGAGGAAGACCAGCTCGTCCGCGCCCTGGTTGTTGTAGGCCACGGCGGACTCGACGGGATCACCGGCGTCGCGGAGTTCGAGGAACTTCGTGCCTTTGACGACGCGGCCTTTGTCCACGTCGAGGCAGGGAATGATGCGGCGGGTAAGCATGGGGAAAATGAAGAAGGCAAAATGCAGAATGAGAAAACAGGGAGGCAGGGCTTCGGCGCTCAACTCGCGGTCATCAACTGCATGTAAACAACATCGAGCAACCGGCCGAACTTGCTGCCGACCTCGTGCAGGCGGCCGGTTTCGACAAATCCCAGCCGCGCGTGGAGAGCGATACTTCCCTCCTGGTCCGCGGAAATCGCGGCGACGATGGTATGCACGCCAGAGGAATGCGCGCGGCGGATCAGTTCCTCCATGAGCTTCCAGCCGAGCCCCAGCCGCTGATGGGCGGGGCTCACATAGACCGAGTTCTCCACCGTGGCGGCAAAGGCCTCGCGCTTGTGGAATGACGACAGACTGCCCCAAGCGACCACGGCTCCATCCATTTCGGCGACGATGACCGGGTGCCGGGGTCCACGCCCGGCGAACCAGGCACTCCGTTCCTCCTCCGTGGACGGCGTCATCTGATACGTGCAGGTGGAAGTCAGCACGCAGTGATTATAAATGGCGTTGATGGCCGGAAGGTCGGCTTCCGTGGCGTCTCGAAGGAGCATGACGGAAATTTGAACAGGAGGGAGCGGAGGCAACGGGGGGTTTTGCACCCCGGCCGTTCGCTCCACCCCAGGGCGAATTCTCCTAAAAACATGCAAGACTCTGCGACCGTAACGGAAGATACTTCTATAACTCCATGCCCGCCGCCGACACCGATGACAGTTTCCTACCCACGCGCAGCAGCCTGCTGTCGCGGCTCAAGAATGCGTCGGATGCCGCAGGCTGGCAGTACTTCGTGGACAACTACGGGCGGCTCATCTTCCAGGTTTGTCTCCGCGCGGGACTCACGCGGCAGGAGGCGGAGGACATCGTGCAGGACACCGTGGCCGCAGTGGCGAAGCAAATGCCGCGGTTCCAATACGACCGCAGCAAAGGCTCATTCAAAGGCTGGCTGGCGCGCGTGACGCGAAATCACATCGCTGACTTTCTGGAGAAAAAGACTCGCGAGGCGAGGCACCGCGTGGAGATGCCGCTGGAACAGGCCGCCGGCGTGGCGGCGCAGGAGGAAGTCGTGGCCGGCGGCAGCGAGAGCATGGACGCGCTTTGGGAAAGCGAATGGCGTGAGCACCTCATGACGCGGGCTCTCCGCTGCGTACAACAGCAACTGCCTTCGCGCTCGATCCAGATTTTCCAAATGAGCGCGCTGGACGGCTGGAGCACGGAAAAGATCGCCGCCGCACTGTGCCTGAGCCGGCCGCAGGTGTATCTCGCCCGGCATCGCGCAGCGCGACTGGTGAAGAAGGAGATCGCACGGCTGCAGAAGGAACTGGAGTAGGAGCCGGAAGTGGCGCCACGGCCCAACTGCCGTGGCTGACAGGATGGAGCGGAGTGCGCCTTCGCGCTCCGTGGCAAAAAGATTTTCGCAGAAAGTTGCAAGACTCACCGCGCACCGGGGGAAAGCAGCTTCTTACCATGAAACTCTCTCTTCCATCCTTCGTCGCGCTCCTCGCGCTTTCTCTCACGGCTGCGGCTGACCCGATCACCAACGCTTTTACTTATCAGGGTCGTCTCGACCAGAACGGCGTGCCGGCCAGCGGGTCGTTCGATTTGAAATTTGAACTCTTCGATGCTGCGGTGGACGGCGATATGATCGGCGCGGCTGTCGAGTTGCCGGCGCAGGCGATCACCGGCGGACTGTTCACCACAGCGTTGGATTTCGGCGGGCCGGTGGTCTTCGATGGCACGGCTTACTGGCTGGAGATTTCCGCGAGGACGGCAGGCGCGCCGGACTATGTGCCGGTGCCAGGGCGCACGGCCATTCGCCCCACGCCGTATGCGCTGCACGCGCTGAGTGCGGCGACGGTGAAGGACGGCGCTGTCACCAGCAGCAGTCTGGCGGACGGTGCGGTGACGGGGGCGAAGCTCGCGCCGGCGGCGGTGGGCCTCGCGCAATTGAGCGCGCCGGGCGTGCCGGCGGCCGGGCAGTTGCTGGCCTTTGATGGCAACGATCTCTCTTGGGTGAATCCCGGCGGCGGTGGTGGCGGCAGCGGGCCGTGGCTGGTGACGGGGAGCACGGTGCATTACAGCGCCGGCAGGGTCGGCATCGGCACGAGTGCGCCGGCCCATTCGCTGAGCATCGCCAACAATCCGGCCTGGACCTCGAACAGTTGGGGCGGAGCCATCGAACTGACAAATGGATCGGCCATGGGGTGGAAGACGAACGCGGCGGGCAGCCGGTTTGGCATCGGTCAATCCACGGGCGGGCTCTACTTCTTCCGCACCGCCAGCAATCCCGGCACCACCGGCAGCCCGGCGATTTACGACATGTACATCAACGACGGCGGGAACACCGTGATGACCGGCGGCGGGCCGGGCTTTTTCACCGTGGGCGCGCCTAACGGTGAGACGGGGCACTCGCTGCAGCGTGGCGGGAACCGGGCGGATGTGCGCTTCGACGGCACGACCCTCAAGCTTGTGGCGGGTATCGGGAACGGGCCGCCGCCAGCAGCCTACGGTCTCGAAATCTCCACGGCAGGCGCGGTCACCATGACGGGCGGCAGCCCTGGCTCAGTCACTTTTGGGTCTCCCGCCGCAGAGACCGGCAGTTCGATCCTGCGCGGCGGGAACCGGGCGGATGTGCGCTTTGATGGCACCACTTTGAAAATGGTGGCGGGTCCGGGAGTGGGGCCGCCAGGATCCTTCAACGGGATCAATGTGAACACCGCCGGCAATGTCGGCATAGGCACCAACGCACCAGGAGCGCGCCTCGATGTCATCGGAGATGTCAGTGCCACCCGCCTCATCCTGCGCGCGGACCCCGCGGCGCCGACGAATGCCGCGGTGCTGGTCTCGAATGCCGCCGTTACGCAGTTCGTGCCTTTCAACACGGCCACCGGGCGCGCTCTCAGCATTCTCGTTCACGATGCCAACGTGCGCGCCCTGACCATCCGCGGCGGCGCAGACCTCGCGGAGCCGTTCGCCATGAGTCACAGCGGCGTGGAGCCGGGCACGGTCGTCGTCATTGACGAAAAGAATCCCGGAAAGCTCAAAGCGAGCACGCGCTCCTACGACAAGAAAGTCGCCGGCATCGTGAGCGGCGCGAATGGCATTCGCCCGGGCATCAGCATGATCCAGGAGGACATGCTGGAAGCCGGCGAAAACGTGGCGCTCAGTGGCCGCGTCTATGTGAAAGCCGACCTCAGTGGTGGCAGCATCGAGCCGGGCGACTTGCTCACCACTTCCTCCACCGCCGGCCGCGCCATGAAGGCCGCGGATCACGCCCAGGCGCAGGGCGCCATCCTTGGCAAAGCCATGACTTCACTCAACGAGGGCGACGGCATGGTGCTGGTGCTGGTGCTCGTGACTCTGCAATAACTGCTCACCGCTCAGACCTATGAAGACCATCCAACTACTTCTACTCACGCTGCTCGCGGTGGCCTTGCCGGCCAGCGCCGACATTGAGGTGCGGCTCGCCGTGAAGTTCATCCAGCATCCCAACGGAGCCGTGCCGATGTTCCCCTTCCCCGGCTGGGGTGCCAGCAACGCGAACATCACCAACTACACGGGCTTCGAAGCCGAAGTGCAGCGCGGCAATGGCATCCTCGCTGCGACGGGCCGCGGCTACCGGCTGCGGGCCGTCAGTTACGCCTACCTCCAGCCCCCCATCCCCGCCGGCCAGCCGCAGGACTACTGGTATAACATAGATGCCCGCGCCAACCGGGCCACCATCGAATCCGCAGCGCTAGGCGACTACCTTTTCAACGGACCGAACCGCTGGGACTGGGATGTGACGGCCATCAATGTCTTCGTCAACAACAGCGCCAGCGGACAGTGTTCGTTTGTCGGCAACGGGTTGAGCATTTCGCTGGGAGGCACTGTCAGTCCCGGCACCGTGCTGCATGAGATCGGGCACTTCTTCAATCTCAGCCACACCCACGGCGGCGATCCCACCTGCAATGACGCGGCGGGCAATCCCAATCCCATCGGCCCGCCGTCGGACGGCGATGGACTCGCCGAGACGCTGCCTGACAATGCCTGCTACACCACCCGCGACCAACTCAGCATGGGCAACTACGGAGTCAACTACGCCGCGCTCAACGCCACCCAGCAGGCCGCTGTGAACGACACCTGGTTTAACGTCATGTCCTACCACGCGGAGGACCGGCTCCTCGACATCCAGATGGATCACTGGGCATGGAATGCGAATTTGGACCGGCACTGGTTCTGCGACGGCTACACTGTCTTCGTCGCTCCCTGGGGCAGCGACCCGTTTCTCCAGGGACCGGGGAACGGACTCCAGGCCAACGCGCCGCTGGCCACGATGGGCAGCGCTTTGTTTGGAGTCAGTTTACGCAGCCCCGCGACGACCGACGTGATTCTTTTCAATGGCGGCACCTACACCGCGCCCGGGGGACTCATCACCACCGCCTGCACCCTGCGCGCCACGCGCGGACCCGTCACGCTGACACGATAACTTCCAGCCCGCAGCCAACATGAAAACGCCACTCCCCATCCTCGCCGCGCTCCTCGGCTTCTCCGGTTCTGCGCTCGCCCAGGAATCCTTTACCATCGCGTGGTCCAGCCTCGACGGCGGCGGCGGGCCTTCCGCCGGTCCGGCGGAGTTCACGCTCGGCGGCTCGTCCGTCGGCCAAATGACCGCGGGCGATGCTTCCGGCGAGCCGGGCGAATTTGACATCACCGGCGGCTACTGGACTTTCGAGTACGAGCCGCCGATGGACTTGAATCTAACGATGCAGCTCGACGGCGGCACCGTGACGCTGACATGGGATACCACCCCCGCGCCGGTGGTGCTGGAGAGTTCCGGGGACATGGAACTTTGGGCACCCGTGGACCCGCAACCGGCGACGCCCTTCTACCAGGAACCGGAGGGCGCGCGGAAGTTTTACCGGCTTGTCCCGTAGCCCGGGCAATGCGAAGACCTTCCTGGATTTGCTTCGCGCGTAACGGTAAACCCAATTCGCCTGACGGCAGAGTCGCGCGACGATTCCCGCTGTGTCCAGCCGCACTCAACAATTCACAATTCCCGATCACACGCTGCTGCGCGTCATAGGCCGCGGGAGTTATGGCGATGTGTGGCTCGCAAGGAACGTGATGGGCACCCTGCGCGCCATAAAGATCGTGCAGCGTGCTGCGTTCGACAGCGACCGGCCCTATCTGCGCGAGTTCGAGGGCATCCGCCGCTGCGAACCGGTGAGCCGCGCGCACGACGGGCTCATAGACATTCTCCACATGGGAAGGAATGACGCGGAGGGATGGTTTTACTACGTGATGGAACTGGCAGATTCGACCGATCCGTCGGATCAGACGGATCACTACCGCCCCGCCACGCTCGCCGCCCGCATCGGTGAGGAGAAACCTCTCGAAATCACCGACTGCCTCCGCGCCGCGGAGTCGCTGGCCGGCGCGCTGGCCTTCCTGCACGAGCAGGGACTCATCCATCGCGACGTGAAGCCCTCCAACATTCTCTACGTCGGCGGCGTGCCGAAACTGGGCGACATCGGTCTCGTCGCGGAGGCGGGAAGTTCGCGCAGCTTCGTGGGCACGGAAGGCTTCGTGCCGCTTGAAGGACCAGGCACGGAGCGCGCGGACATCTTTGCGCTGGGCAAAGTTTTATATGAGGCGCTCACGGGCATGGACCGCTCGAAGTTTCCGCGGCTGCCGGCGGACTGGACGCAAGCCTACGACTTCGAGCAGCGGCTGGAGTTGAATGAGATCGTCCTGCGTGCCTGCGAAGGCGACACCGTGCGGCGCTACCATTCCGCGCGCGAGGTGCTGGCGGACGTGGCGCTCATCGCCAGCGGACGCTCCGTTAGAAAAATGCGCGGCATGGAGCGGAGGATGCGCGCCTTGAAATGGATCGCCGGCTCCGTCGCAGTGCTGGCGCTGGCGGCTCTGGGGGTATCGGGGATTTGGCGGCAACAGGCGGAACGCGAGCGAGCGCTGCGGGTGCGCGCGGAGCAGGCGGAATCCATCGGGCTGCTCAATCAGGTCCACGCCGCCCGCCATGATCCCAGCACCGGCGCCGTCGTGCGCGGATTGGCCGTCGCACGCGAGGCCGCCGCCCTTGGAGTAACGGACCAGCTCCGCGACGACGCCATCTTCCTGCTCAGCCGCTCGGATTTTGTTCTGCGGCCCGATCTCGATTACCCCAGCACCGCGCTTCCCTGGCTGCCCAATGCCGACAGCGGCCTCCGGGCACTCATGCCGGTCAGGAATGAGGACGCGCCCAGCCCGCTGAGCATCACGCTCCAGACGGCCGGCGCGCCGGAGAAAGTCCGCACATTCACTGTGCCTAACGCACCCGCAAGGCTCTCGATTTTCGAATTCAACCGCGACGGCGGGCGGCTGCTGGTCACGGGCGATTATGGCGCCGGGCTCGTGCTCGACACGACGACGGGCGCGATGCTTCATCCGGAGCCGTTCCCGCCCAGTTATGACTTCGGCACGCCGCTCACCTTCTGTGGTGCCAGCGGCGACTCCGTGATCCGCCGCGCCAACGACGGCGGCCTGGCCCTCTATACCCTGCCCGACGGCAACCGACGCAAAATCCCGCCGCTGGAGGGCTGGCCCGTGCGCGATCAGGCCGGCCAGCCTCAGCCACTCTGGCCCTCGCCGGATGGAAAATTCGTCCTGCTCATTGATGACGAACTGCAATTGCCTTCACAGACCGGCATCCTCGCCTCCCTACTCAAGCCCCCCGCTTCCAGCCTGCGGGGCGCAGCCTGCCTTGTCGAACTCGCCACCGGTCGCATCCTTTGGAAGGTGTCAGGACCGGACGAGCAGGTCGCCGCATGGTCCGCTGACGGCACACGCATCGCCGTGCGTCACTCCGACTACATCGTCATCCTGAACGCCCTCACGGGAAAGCCCGCGGGCACCGTGCCCCAGCGCATCCGGAACCGCGGCACGCAACTGGCCTTCCTTGATTCGCGCGACCTCCTCGCCTTCTCCACTCACTCTATGACCGGCATTTGCGACGTCGGCCGCGAACAGATGCTGGGCCGCCCGCCCGTGGTGGCGCGATGGAGTTATAGCAGCGCGCGCGGCCTCCTCAGTGGCGGCACGGGCACGGCAGAGTGGCGTCCTTCACCGGTGCTGCGCATTCTCAGCCCGCCACGCATCTCGAGCCGCGCCGTCTTCTTTTCCTTTTCGCCAAACGAAGACTGGCTCATCGCCGGCCACGGATCCTTCGCAGGTTGGCGCATGGACCAGGCCCACAGCGAACCAGATTTCATGCTGCCTGCGACCGGAGCCGCGCACGTGCTGTTCTCCACCGATGGCCAGACCGCGCGATTCCTGACGGATGCCGGCCTCCACGAAACCGCATGGAGTGGCCAGCCGCCGGAGTCCCTGCCGAGCCCGATCCCGTACGGGCCGGACGCAGGCAGGCAGAGTGGCTATACCAGTGCCTCCCGGGATGGAACAGTCCTCGCCTTCGGCGGCGCGTTCTATGTCATCGTGCGGCGCGAGAGTGCCGACCCGCGCTCCTTTCCCACTGAAGACAACTCCAATCCCGTCGGTCTTAGTCCCGACGGACGCTGGCTCGCCGTCGGCGCGTTCCATCTGCAGGATGTCCGCATCTTCGACCTCACGCGCAGCGACAACCAGCCGGTGCATGTCGTCCCGTGCGGCTCCGGCTGCTATCCGGCGTTCAGCCCTGACGGAAAATGGTTCGCCTGCTCCGGCACCCGGGAGAACCAGGTTTTCCAGCGGAACGCCGGCGCACCTGACACTTGGCCCCGGGTCTTCAGCAGTCCGCGCTCCAGCGGCACTCTCGTCGGCCACATCAGTTTCAGCGCCGACAGCCGGCTCATGTCCATGAACGATACCATGACCCGATGCGCCATTGTTGCACCAGGCATCTGGCGCACGCTCTATCACTTCGACTCCCCGCTCGATGAAACCTTCGAGCGCTGCGGTCTCAGCCCAAGCGGGCGCTACTTCACCGCCGTCGGCACGCGGCGGGAGATTTACCTCTGGAACCTGCACGCACTGAAGCGGCAACTCGCCGCGCTGGGTCTCGGCACTTCACCGCCGTGATGACAACAAAAAAGCGGGCCGCAGCATCGCCACGGCCCGCTTTCCAAAATGAAAGGCGCTTACTTGGTGACATGCAGGACGCCCTGCATGAGACGCCAGTGTCCCGGGAAGGTGCAGATGTAAGGATAGTCGCCGGCCTCAGCGGGTGCCGTGAACTCGATGACGTCCGTCTGCCCGATGGCGATGAGCTTGTTGCCCTTCACGATGATGCTGTCGCTCACGGGGCAATATTGCTTGGCGAGCCCCTGAGGGTCGGCCAGCATTTGATCCGCGAGAGCGCCCACAGCGTCTTTGGTGCCGGGCTTGAGGAGGAGGAAGTTGTGCATCAGCGCGCACTTTTCGTTTTTGAACGTAAGCTTTACTTTCACCCCGGCCTTCACGGTCAGTTCGGCTTTGTCATACTTCATGGTGTTCGGGATGATGCCGAGGGTAAGTTCGGCAGCGTCACCGGCGGGTGCTGCCGGTGCGGCAGGCTTCGGTTCCTGAGCCAGGGCAAAGAAAGAGCCGGCGGCGAGGAGGATGGGCAGGAGGAGTTTTTTCATGATGGTGGGAGGTGGAAAACCCGGCACCAAGCCGGGGGGCCACACGCTACGGGAACGCGGCGGGCTCTCTTTCATGCCGGACAAAAGCAGAGGAACAAGCCGGATTTTCACCGCCTTCGCACAATTTCCACAGTCACGGGATTTTCAGGTTCACAAATCCGCGAGCGGTCCCATACTCCGCGCCTTAATCCCTACTGACCACCAACCCGACACCACATTCTATGTCCGACGCCAAAACTGATCCCGCCGTGAAGATGAAGCTCTTCGTCATGATGATTCTGGAAATCGCCATTTGGGGAGCATGGCAGCCGAAAATATTCAACTACATGGGTATGCTGGGCTTCTCCGGCTGGCAGCAGACACTGGTGGGCAGTGTGTTTGGCATCGCGGCCATTCTCGGTATTTTCTTCAGTAATCAATTCGCAGACCGTCATTTTTCGGCGGAGAAATTCCTGGCATTCTCGCACCTTGTGGGCGGACTCGCGCTGGCGGGCGCGGCTTTCTGCACAGACTTTTGGCCCTTCTTCGGTCTCTTCTGTCTCTATGGCATTCTCTACGTGCCTACCATCTCGGTGACGAACTCTTTGGCGTTCGCCAATCTGAAGAATCCGGCGAAGGATTTCGGATTCGTCCGCATGGGCGGCACCATTGGCTGGATCGTGGTCTCATGGCCGTTTATCTTCCTGCTGAGTGCCGATGCCGGGCCGTCTGAAGTGAAGAATATCTTCCTCGTGGGTGCCGTGGTTTCCTTCATCATGGCGGGATTCAGCCTCACCCTGCCCCACACGCCGCCACGCAGAGATGCTGCGGGGCTCGACAAGCTGGCGTGGCTCAAAGCAGCAAAACTGCTCAAGACGCCATTCGTACTCATCCTCTTCGTCGTCACCTTCATTGATGCCGTTATTCACAATGGCTACTTCGTCGTAAGCGACGCCTTTCTCACGAACCGGGTGGGCATCGCGGGGAACATGAGCATGGTGGTCATGAGCATCGGTCAGGTGGCGGAAATCGCCACCATGCTCATCCTCGGAGCAGTGCTGGTGAAACTCGGCTGGCGAACGACGATGATCCTCGGCATTCTCGGACACGCCGCCCGCTTTGCTGTGTTTGCCTTCTTTCCAGACATGCAGGGTCTCGTGATCGCCGTGCAGGTGCTCCACGGCATTTGCTATGCTTTCTTCTTCGCCACGGTCTATATCTTTGTGGATGCGGTGTTTCCCAAAGACATCCGGGCCAGCGCGCAGGGACTTTTCAATCTGCTCATTCTCGGAGTCGGCATGGTGGTCGCCAGTTTCATCTTCCCGTTGCTTCAGGGCCGCATGGTGAATCAGCCGGTGCTGGACAAACTGCTGGCTGATCCCTCCGTGCAGGCCACGATTCAGGCGACCCCAAAACTCTCAAGTATGGAGGGAGGGCCGCAAATCGGCGATCTCGCAGCAGTGGATTCGCTCAAGGAGACGGTGGCAAAAGCGTGGAGCCAATCGGACTGGCAATCGCTCTTCCTGGTGCCATCAGGCCTTGCGCTGCTCGGCATCATTCTGCTCGCCATTTGCTTCCGCCCGCCGACACGCGGACCCGGGGAATCCGGCGGCGGAGCGCCACCGGCACATTAAGCGGGTTCCGTTCACGCCCCAGCCAACTGCCTGAGCAGCGCCTGTTCCTCTTCCGCCCACGGCGGAAAGAGGTGCAGGGCGCCGGCGCGGGCGAGGAGGGGAAATGACTGGATGACGGTTCCGGAGGGCGCGCGTTTGGCCGGTCCGCTCCACACTGGAGCGGAGGGAAGCAGGTACAGCAGTCCGTCCTTCAGGAGCACCCCGACCGCGAAGGGCATCGCCTGGTCCCCGGTGAACGGGAACATGGTTCCGGCCATCGCGCCAAGGGTGTCGAGCACCTTGCTGGATCGCCGCCAGGCGAAGGCGGCTTCTGATACCTGAAGCGTCCCGGAGGCGGGGCCTGGACAAAAGGCGTTCGGCTGTGTTTCCAGAGCATCGAACAAAAAGTCCACCGGCCCGCTCACGAGCGTGGCGGCGTCGAGGAAAACGGATTCCTCAAATGGCGACCAGTCGAGCGCGTGGAGGCGGTTGATGTCGTCGGGCAGCATCAGAGAGAATTTCGGGACATTGCGGAAGTCCACTCCAAGCCTTGAGCAGGCAAGAAGCAGCGAGGCGGATTCGTCGCCGGCACTCAGCACGCAAACGGCGCCGTGCCAGTGGCGGCGGAGGGAACTCAGCGACACCAGCAGGGCCTCGACTTCCGCTTCCTCCATGCAGACATACACCACACCGCGCCGGGCATCCGGCGCGGGCGCGGGCAGTCGTTCGGCGAGAAACTTTGCCGGCTCGGCGATGCGCTTCACCCAGTGCATGTCGGAATGAATTTCGTCCGGCACGCCGAGGAGAAACTGCACAACTCTCGACGGACCAGGCAGCATTTCCGGGTCGTAGAATGCACCGACGATCGCGCCGCCTGGCTTCAATTTCAGAAGCCATGCCGGCAGGAAGAGAAGCAGGAAGTCATAGTCCGGTTCCGGAGCGAGCCAGATGACATCAAGGCTGGCGTCGGGGATAGCGGCGAGAGTTTCCGACGAATGCTCCAGCGGCGGAGTGAGGTTCTGGAGGCCGGAAGTTTCCTCCGCATACCGCGCGGCCAGGAACTGCCGGTCGGTCTCCATGGCAGGCGTCGGAGCCCGCGCGAGGAGGCCCCAGTGATCAATAACTGTGACCTTGTCGAAGTGACGGGCCAGCGTCTTCCCGGTGCCGCCGCGGTAGCAACTGATCTGCACTGCCGCCTTGCCCGGTCCGCCAAGCCTGGCCGCGATGACTTCCGCCTGCGAGGCAATGGCGGGAGCATGCGCGTGGTCGTGGTTCTCAAAGAATGGATCGGTCACGCGGCCCCGCCAGTTGTGTGAGGAATCGCCGGCATGAAGACAAACGAATGGCAAGAACCGCCGGCGCGCGGCTGGGAAGCGATTGCTGAAAAGGACATCGTACGTCGAGGCGTCATCGCTGCCGTGCTCGGGATAGCGATTCAACTCCACGCTCAGGTGAAACAGGTTGAAGTAACCGATGACGAACGTGGTGTGGATGAGATTATCCACCCACGGCTCGGATGCCGCGAGGCTGCGGAACTCCGGCAGCGTGCGGCAAATGCGACGCCCGGAGAGTCCGTAGAGGCACAATGGATCCAGCGTCTGCAGTTCGAGGCGCTCACGGAAGTCATGCGACAGCAGGATGTCGCTGTCGAGCACCACGACCCATGCGTCCTGGTCGAGTTCCTCCAGGCCCTCATTGAGCGCGGCAGCCTTGTGAAAGACGGCGCCGTTCTCATGAAGCCGTTTGGAAAAAAGCACTTCCATTCCCCATCGGCGACAGACCTCCTGCGTGCGGGTGTCGCTCTCCTCCGTGACGACGAGCCAGCGGTCGAAATGCTTTACGTTGGGGGCGATGCATTCGAGAAAGTCCGCGTAGTTCACGGAGACACAGAGCGCCTGGATTTTCCGGCGCGGCGAAACAGAGTTACCAGTCATAAATCCAGCGGGGTTCGGTGACGTGCAGGTCCGGGCGCGCCAGCGGACGGCCATCCAGCCAGCCGCAGCCGTAGGAACCCTGGCAGTGCGACTGCTTGCGCGCGGGCCATGGGTCCACGGCGTAGATTTCCTCTGCGTCGGAAAGCCATGCGGCCCACCACTCGGACGGATGACAGACGTTCACCGCCATGCGGCGACAGGTGCGCAGATAGTTCCATGCGGCGAAACTTTCGATGGGCATGACCACAGGCTTGAAGGGTGCCAGATCCATGACCTCTTCACCCATCGGTGAATCCGTCAGGAGCACGAGGCGTGTGTGCGGCACGCGCTCGATGAGCCTCGTCAGATTCTCCACGGAGGGGACGGGCCGGCCCCACTTCGGTGGATACCCTGGATGAAGGCCGGGCTCGTGCCACGACTCCGGACGCCGCGTTCTCAGACACACGGCGAAGTCGTTGTCGCCCGCTGGAGTATCCGGCGGCGCCGTCGTCAGCCAGCGCCTGATGGCGGCTTCGTGACTGCGATAGTATTCCCACCGGTGGAACCATCCGTAGAGGACCAGCCTCGCGTGCAAAGGCTCCGTCAATTCCCTGCCGCGCACCAGTGTGCCAAGCTGGAGGTCTTCCGCAGCGATGCCGGACCATGAATGAAACGGCGAGAGAAACCGCCGGCCTGGCACTTTTTCCGCCGTACAGGGGAAGTGGGGCAGAGGAAGCGCCGACAGTTCGTGCCCCCACCGCTCAGCCAGCAGTCGTCCGAAACAATACTGGAACAGATTGTCTCCGAAGCTCCCGCGATATCTGACTTCGACCATGATAAAAGTGCCGCTATTGGCCTGCTGATGAGAATGCGCAAGTCGGTCCTGCCGGCAAAGCCCCGGTGCGCCCGGCCATCATTCCACCCAGGGCCGCGCCTGTTTGATCATCAGTTGGCCGGTGCTGGTGATCTTCCATTCGATCTCCATGGCAAAAGTGCTGTCGCCGCCATACAACGGGCGGAAGCGGCTCTGGATGCTGGCCATGCGTTCCGCGAGCTGCTCTGCCTGAGCAGTGGTAAGCACGGTCTGGCCTTCAGGGACGAGATTGGAGAAGGTGACATACTGAATGGTGTAGCGGGTAGCACCATATAGCTGAGCGATGAGGAATTCCTCGGGAACGGCGTTGGCATCAGGATTGGTCACGAGGCTCTCGCCCGCCTGAGCATTGACGTAGTAGCCGGGCCAGGAGGGATCAATAATGTTCCTCGTCACCGCCACACCGTTGGCTATTTCATCATCCTGATTCGGGATGCAAAGCACTCCCATGGCCGCGATGAAGTGATCCACACGATAAAAGTCACGCTCATCGAAGGCGCGGCTGTTCCAAAGACTGGCCCAGACTTTTTTGACAGTGACACCCAGGTGCCCCTCGTCCGTGCGGTGCGTATAGCTGTCGTAAAGTCCGGCGCCGCTGAAGCCGGTAAGGTCTTCGTTGTTCGTGCTGGACCGGCAGCGGATGTTGATGCCGGGGGCGAATTTACCCTGGAGCACGGTCAGCGCATTCGTCATCCACTGAGGCAATTCCGCGAAGTGTATCGCGCTGCGGAGATTCTTCAGCGACTGCTCGCGGTAAACTGCATCCGTGGCAAAAAGCGGCTCGGCGATCATGGCGCGGGCGATATCATAGAAGCCGTTGGCCTTCATGAATTCGTCGTAGAAATAGAACGGAATGCCGTGGCCGTCCGGCACCATCGTGGAGGGCAGGAACTTCCGCATCTCGGCGACGTTCGCGGTCTTCGCCCCGTAGCTGCCGGCGCTGGTAAATCCGAGTGAGGCCAGCGGCAGGATCGTCTGCTTCGTCAAATCGCGCACCGGCGTCTGGCCCGTGGCCGGGCGCAGGCTTTCCAGATGCGCATCCACTTCCTGCACGGTCGCCTCACGGATGGCGAATCCATCCGGAAGCGGCTCAAAGCGCACGTATTTTCCCAACAACGGCGCGATGCGCGGATCAAGGCTGGCGCCTTTGATATAGGCATTTGGGGTGTTGTTCTGCTTCGCCTTGAGATTGATGTGGGAAAGCGGCGTCTGCGGCGTCTCGGTGATGATGCCGGCGGTGCGGGTGATCTCGTTCGGCAGCGTGCGAAAGATGACCACATCGCGAACGGAGAGTGGCGCGGAACCGTCGTAGAGATTCAGCCGGCCAAAGCCTACACCGGGATTCAGCATCGTGTAGGTCGTCTGCCCGAACAATTCCTCGGTGGTGATGACATGCAGCCGGTCCTTCACCGCCGCATCATACTGCGCGCGCTCCGCCCGGTAGATCGTCCGCTGCGTTTCGCTGGCCGCGTGATACGCGAGCCGGGTGCTGAGAAACGGCAGCGCCCGGCTAATGAGATCGTAGGCCTTTTGCACGAACTGATAACTCACCGGGTCCGACGGCCAGAACTCCATCGTCAGCACTCCCGGCGGACCACCGGCGGGTGACTGCCAGGACTCGTGCATGATGAGACTGCCCGCCATTTGCTTACGGGTATCGTTGTTCCAATAGGTATCGCTGTTGAAGACGGAATTACCCAGCGTGTAGCTCAGCACGTCGCGAGCAAAGTAATAGTGATAGGGGTGCCTGTTGACGTTGAGAAAGTAGAGAGCCGGATTGGCCGTGTTCGCGCCCATGATGAGGAACTTCACCTCGCGGACGTTGGGAGCGCCGGGGAAATTGTCGCGGTGCGAAATGGAATCGAACAGTTCCCGCGAATGCGCGATGATGGCTCCGTCTTCGGCGGTCACGATCCGCGCCGGGTTGAGCGGATTGGCCCGCTTGCTCTGTAGTTCGGCAAAGTCGCTCATCCCGTCGCCGTCGGTGTCGAATGGCTGACCAACGGGGACGCGCTGCACTTTGAAGAACGAGCTGCGCAGTGACGGCAGGCTGTCATGGAGACGGTTTCCCAGGCTCAAGTCCGCGGGAAAGGTGCAGGCATCCGGTCGAGGACCGCGCAGCAGCAGGTAATAATAGTCCGGTTCCTGCGGCACCTCGCAAAAGACCCGTCCGCGGCTGTCGCGGCCAGACTGCTCCACGCGAAACTCCGCCGGCGGCACCGCCACACAGGGCAGCGCCAGAGCCAGCCAAAGGAGCATCCGAAGACAGCGAGCGCCGAGGGGCATGGAGGGATTCAATCACATCCACGTCGCTTTGAGAAGGGCAGGTTTCTGAAATGCTGCGCTGTCCTTCCTCGTTTCATGGCGGACCATCCCGCCCGCGCCATGAACACTCACCGCTTTTCCCGCCGCACTTTTCTACGAGGAGCCGGAGTCACCATGGCTCTGCCTTGGATGGAGTCCCGCAATGTCTGGGGCGATGAGCCCGCGCTAGCGAAGCCGGCCAGCGAGGCGCCGGTGCGGCTCGGCGTGCTTTTCTCCGGCAACGGCTTCCACAGCCAGGAATGGTGGGCCAAAGGCGAGGGCAAGAGTATGGAACTGGGCAAGGTGCTCGCCCCACTCAATCCTTTCCGCGAGAAGATGCTCTTCATCCGCGGCCTCTATAACGCAGAGGCGCAGAAGGGAAACATCCACAGTTCCCAAACCGGCAATCTCCTCAGCGGCGCACCGCTTGCATCAGGCGGAGAGATCAAGTCGGGCACGAGCATAGATCAATTGCTTGCCCAGCAATACGGCCGCTCCACTAAAGTCCCCAGCCTCGTCCTCGGCTGCGAGAAGTCGAATCCGTCGGTGCATAAGAACTACTCGATGCTCTACAGCTCGCACATTTCGTGGAGTTCGCCCACGACCCCGACGCCGCTGGAAGTCTATCCCGCCCTCGCCTTCGACCGGCTTTTCAAAGACGAGGTCAGCAAGGGCGACCAAAGCGTGCTCGATGCCGTCCTCGGCGATGCCAACAGTCTCCGCCGCGACCTCAGCACGAACGACCAGCGCAAGCTCGACGAGTATCTCGACTCGGTGCGCGACGTGGAGCAGCGCATCGAGAATGCCGGTCAGCGCGGCGAATTCCAGGGCTGGCGGCCTACCCTCACGAAGCCGAACATCCCGCGCCCCGCCGACGGCATTCCCCAGGACATCGCCGAACACATGCGCCTCATGTGCGACATCATGGTCCTCGGATTCCAGACCGACACCACGCGCATCACCACGCTCAAGCTCAACAACGATCACAGTTCCCTGCGCTTCCCCAATCTCGGCGTGGACTACATGATCCACCACCTCCTCTCCCACAGCGACACCGCGGACTGGCTGAAGGTGAACCAGTTCTTCCTCACTCAGCTCGCCTACATCGCGGGGAAACTGGACGCCATCCAGGAAGGCGAACGCACCGCCCTCGACAACACGATGCTGCTCTACTGTTCCTCCATGCTCACGGGCAGCCACGACAATTCCCAACTCCCCGTCGTCCTCCTCGGCGGCGGCGGCGGGCGCATCAAAGGCGGGCGCGTCCTCGTCTACAAGGTCAAGCCCGAGCGCCAGATGTGCCGCCTCTACCTGTCCATGATGGACAAGTGCGGCCTCCGCCCCGGCACCTTCGGCGATGCCAAAGTAGCGCTGGAGGAAATCTAACCGCAAAAGAATCTTGCCGCCTGTGGCATCGTCTGCCAGGGATTGGCCATGAACAAATTCAATTTCAGCGGTTCGGACCTCGGAGCCCTCGGCGGAAGCGGGTTTATTCTCATCGGCTTCATCGTGCTCGCCATGGTGGTGGCGTCCCGATGCTACGAGGGGCTGGGCAGCGTCCAGAGCTTTCGCAGAGCGGCGGGACAAACAGTGCTCGCCATCGTTGCCAATGCCATTCTGCTCGCTGTTGATGGCCTTTGGCTGCTTTTCCAGGCGGACTCCGTTCCATCGAAAGGGGAAATGAAGTTCATCATGTTCTTCAGCCTCGGCGTGATGGTCTGGCAACTGATCCTCCTCGGCATGGCAGTGAAAAATCTCCTCACCTCGCTGGACCAGGGACGTTGAAATCGCGGCACCTTGATTGATCGCTTTGAGGAGCCGCTGATTTATTCGCCGCACTACCCCCCGTAGCACAGGCATGGGATGAATCCGCTTACTTCTGCCTCTTAAAAACGACCTCGCCGGACTTCGACTCATCGGGCTTTCCGTCATCGCCGACGGCGTAGAGCTTCACGGTCAGCGTGTTTTCGTCCGTCTTGATGTGCTCGGCGGCCATTTTCTTCTCAGTGCCTTCGGCGTCAATGTAGGTGGTGACGAGTGTAGGATGCTCGTTGTATTCGATCCATTTGCCGGTCGTCATGCCGCCTTTGTTGTCGGCAGCGCCGTAGATAACGTCCTTCGTGCCCGGCTTGCGCATGATCATGCCCTCGGCTTCGCGCTCTCCGAGTTTGAAAGCAACGCCGATGACATTCTTGTCGAGCTTCCAGGTGTAGGCGATGGAAGTGTTGCCATCTTCAGTGGCCCACTTGCCGATGATCCAGTCCACCCCGGCGGCAGAGGCCATTTCAGCGAGGGTTTCAGCCCGCAGAACAGCAGAGGCGGGAATGAGAGTGAAGAGAGCGAGGATGAGTGCGGTGGTTTTCATAAGGATGCCGAGCATAGACAGCAGGCACCCGGCAGGCAAACATTTCCCGTCTTTTTTGCATCCACGGGGGAGGGCTCCAATGAGGCAATCCTGCCTGAGGCAGCACCCGGGACTGATGAGCCTCCACCGCCGCAAGGTTTCCGGCCGCGCGGCCAAATAACTCTGAGGAGGCTTCCGGGAAACTGGAAGGCTCCTTTTTTAAGTTGCGTCTGGCCCTGCTTTAATGGTCCTTTTGCCAATCTCCTCCCAATCACCGCCACCACTCCCGCCATGAATCACCACCGCCGCCTCAAACTTCGTCTCCTACTCACCGCAGCGCTTTCTGCGGCTGCCACTGGCACAGACGCCGCCGTCTATTCTCAGAACTTCAATTCCTTCGCCAATGGCATCACCAGTCTGGGCGACGGAACCGTCATCGCCAGTAACGCGGGCAATGCCAGCGTGCAGGGCGGCGCGCTGCGGCTGACGCTGGACGGAGTCAACGATGAGAATGCCACCTTCAAGATTCCGGGATTCACGGGAGCCGCGAACGGATGGACTGCGGAATTTGACCTGACCATCACCGATGCGGATCCCGGCGCGAATCCTGCGGACGGCGTTTCCTTCAGTTGGGGGGGCTTCCCGCTGGATACCAGCCTGTCTGCCAACGTGGGCGGGCCTGAACACGGCTGGACTCAGACGTTTAATCATATCACCTTTCAGGTGGACACCTATAACAACGGCGGCGGGGACAACGGCCTGCGTATCGCCAGCTATCCCTCCGGCAGCGAGGTGATCAACGCCCAGGTCGCCGGCAATATCCTCAACGACAACTCCAGCTTTACCGGGCACGTCATCGTCTCATGGAATCCGGTGGACGGAGCGAGCATGACCACCACCGGATTCATCACCAACGTGAACTTCTCCGGTGTGAACATTCCCGGGCTCACGGCCCTGGACTCCAATGTCTTCGCCTTCGCGTCCCGCACGGGGGGAGCCAATGAAACCGTGCTGGTGGACAATTTCACCATCAGCGCCACCCCCGGCGTCGGCATTTCCACGCCGAATCTGGCCATCTCTGAACTGGTCGTGGACAATACCACCTACGAGGACGAGCACTGCCAGACTCCCGGGTGGATCGAACTCTACAACGGCACCGCCAGCGCGATTTCGCTCAATGGCTGGGCGCTCACCGACAGTGCCGCAGTCCCCGGCAAATGGCCGTTCCCCAACGGGCTCTCCGTGCCCTCTTATGGCTACCTCGTCGTTTTCCTCGGGCACGGCTCGCCGGTGCCGATCGTCGCGGATACGCGCCTGCACACGAATTTCACCCTGGCGAAGACCGGCGGCTATGTCGGCCTCTTTCAGGGAGCCACGCAAGTGGATGCACTGAACACCTACCCGGCCCAGTTTGAGAATATTTCCTACGGCCGCCTCGGCGCGGCATGGACTCTCGGCTTCCTGCAAACGCCCACACCCGGCGCGAAGAACACCGGCGTGCAAACTGCCGACGGGCCGATCACGGAGGAAGTGATCTGGCCGCGCGACGGCGGGCTTTTCAGCACTGATTTCAGCCTGACGCTCCCCGCCCCGACCACTCCCGGCGCGGTCATTCGCTACACGCTCGACAACGCCATCCCCACCGCCGCCTCCACGCCATACGCCGCCCCCATCGCCATCACCGCCCGCACCAACCTCCGCGCGGCCGTGTTCGTCCCCGGACGCCTGCCCGGCCCGGTGAGCAGCCGCGCCTTCCTCAAGCTCGACCCCAGCGTCAGCAACTACCGCGGCACCGGCCAGCCCTTCAAATCCAACCTCCCGGTCGTCGTTCTCGACAGCTTCAATAACGAGATAGACGGCACCCGCGTCCATACCTACACCTACGGCGTCGTGCTCGACCGCGACCCCGCCAGCGGGAACACCGCGAACGTAACGGAAACCGCGCCCGTTGATTTCCAGGGCCGCGGCGGCTGCCACCTGCGCGGGGAATCCTCCGCCGGAATGCCTCAGAAGCCCTACGCATGGGAAACATGGGACAACGACGGCAACGACAAAGCCGTCTCCATTCTCGGAATGCCCGCCGAGTCCGACTGGGTCCTCTACGCCCCGGCCACGGACAAGACCATGCTCCGCAACTACATCGTCTATAACTCCATGTTCGACCTCAACGGTCAGGGCAGCGCCATGCGCACCCG
>JANOZA010000813.1:0-6853 GCA_031429155.1 Verrucomicrobiota bacterium
TCACTGGCATCCCATAGGGCCGAAAACACGGGGGAGGCTCCCCCGTTGAGACGGCGGCTGAGCAACTAAAATCGTTGAGGGGTCGAGTTGTGATTTTCGGGGTCTTACCCGGCGATTCGGCGCAGTGCTGTCCCATGATCCTATCATTATGTTGGCTCAAACTCCGGCAGCCACGCCGAATGCGCGGCTCCTAATATCTTAAAACTGCCGCCTGCTGTCCCATAACTTCGTAATAACAGTAGCAGATCCAGTCGTTCCCACATCGCCGCCCTCACCACCGCAAAGAGTCTCGTAAAACTGTGGCACCATGCACTCAGGTGAGCGGCAAATCTCAGCAGCACATACACCAGCAGCGCCGTCCACACCTGCCAGCGGATGGCGTTGGCGCTGTAGCCCACAAATCCGCTCAGCTTGAGCGTCTGCTTCACCTGCTTGAAGAACACTTCGATTTCCCATCTGGCCCGGTAAAGATCGCACACGCTGCCGGCACTCCACCGGATATTGTTGGTGATGAAGACCATGACTTTGTCCTTGCCGTCGACGACCACCATGGCCTCCACCCGGCGCAGCGTCCAGCCTTTGAACTTCTTCCACTTCGCCCCCGCGAGAACCACGACCTGATCCTTGAGGATGCGTCCGCCGGCCGGCACCGGAAGATTGCGCGCCGCCCGGTACTTGAAGTTTTCCTTCGCGCGCGTGACCCACTGCACGCCCCTGACATCAAGGTCATGCAGATGTTCTTAGTCCACATAGGCCTTGTCAAAGAGCGCGATCTCACCGCTCTCCGCCCGGCACAGACTTCTCTGGCCCGTTTGTTATCATTTTCTCCGGCCGTGTCCACGATGGCGAAGGACGGCAGGAAACTGCCGACGCTCAATCGCAGATGCAGTTTGGCGGCGGCTTTGCGCTGCCGGTGTTGCGCCCAGTCCATGCAGTTGGCCACCAGTTCCATCGTCGTGGAGTCCACCGCATGGACGTTCACTTTGAAGCGGTGGAGCAACCGTCCCCTGCGCTTGCCGCCGAAGGCCGGTTCGCACCGGTGAAATTGATCGAGAGTCTTCCAGAAAACCGTTTCGATGAAGGCTGCGGGGCGAACCTGGTTGGCATGCGAGAGGTTGTTGCGCGAAGGAGGCGTCATGCCGAGGCCGGCGATGGCGCGGACTTTGAGCCGCAACCAGTCACAGACATCATTGAGGCTCAGCGCATGGGCCAGTTGCACAAAAATCATGGCGGCCATGTGGCTCCAGACACTGAAGCTCCTGGCTTTGGCATCGACCCCGTGCCGGGTGGCCGCCGCGCTGACGATGGAGCGCGGAATATACTTGAGGAGTTGCCCCAGCACGTTGATGTGATGACGGGCTGGCTGGGCGGATGGCGGATGGATCGATTTGGTTGACATAACAACTCCACATCAACCCGTTCCCACTGTCCAGCCAACCCATTCTCCGTTCAGATCTAACTCAAGCAGTCTTCAGCCCTGTGGGATGACTTTGATTCGGAATGGGCGAACTTCGAGCCTGAAAGCGGATCCGCGGCCTAACTTGCAGGCTGGGAGATTTCTTGAAGACCTCCCCGAAAGCGGGCAAAGGTGGTCGGGCTGGCGGGATTCGAACCCACGACCTCTTGCACCCCATGCAAGCGCACTACCAAGCTGTGCTACAGCCCGAACATTTTCGCGAATCGCGTCCGCGCACTTGGAGCAGGCGGGTGGGGAATGCAAGTGGCGGATGCGGGGAATTCAAATGTTCCGATCAAGTCGAAGCTGGTGGACGCACACCGCAAACTTCGACGGGATGCGGCCAGCCTTTGATATCATGCGTGCCAAGTGAGGGGAATGCCCATGAGGAATCGTCCGGCCAGCCGTTCGCGAAGGGCCGGCTCACGACTACTGGTTCGAGTTTGCGTGTGAGGGACTCGATGCGAAAGGCAAGATTGACGTCGGAGCCGAGTAGAGTGTGGCTGGAGGGTCCGAGCATGCTGAGAACGGCCTCGCCTGAGTGAAGGCCGACACCGCATCGAAGAGCGGAGCCATCCGGCAACTGTGCGCCGGGCAGGCCCTCCGAGATGGCTCTGGCGGCGGCAAGGGCCTGGGTTTTCACCGCAGATGTGAAGCCGTGCCACCATGCAAACACGCAGTCGCCGATGAATTTGTCCACGTGGCCACCACATTCGTGCATGATGGTGCGGCAGTGGCCGCACCAGGCGGTCATCGTGCTGCTCACTTCCGCCGCGGAAAAGCGTGTGGAAAGATCGCTGAACCCCATGACGTCTGCGACGAGGAGCGTCACGTTGAGTTCACCTGGAGTGCGCCCCACAATGGTGACTTCACTGATGTCAGTATGGGTAGATGATGTTCCGGAGGCGTCTGAACCTCTGAAGACGTAGCGCGCGGGACCGAAACTGACTTCATCTCCATCGCGCAGCCGCATGCTGACATTTGCGGGCAGGCCATTAACGAAGGTGCCATTGGCACTGCCGAGATCCTGCACCCACCACGCTCCGTCACGCCGGCGCACTGCGGCGTGCTCGCGGGAAACGCCCGCATCATCCACTCGAAGTCGTGCCGTCGGGCCACGCCCGATCACTCCGGAGTCCTCCAGAAGTATTCGCGTGCCGTTGGTCCTGGATTCCAACCATGTTTGCTCTGCTGACATGTCTTTGATTATGAACGCAGGTTCCGTGTCGTCAATTGCCGCAAATGTGATTCACCCATATTCAATTCCTGCCCGAAAACCAGGGGCCTGTAGTTATTCCGTCGAAAGCTTGGCCGAGAGACTACTGTCCACCGGGTCTCGAGTGCCACCACCCTCCGCAGTTCTTTGCCGTTGTTGGTAATTTGCAGTTGTAGCCCGCAGCCGACGGAGATCTTCGTGTCCAACTAGCGCTCGCGCCCCCCCCCTTAATGACCGTCTCCCTGATCGCAGCACATTCGGCAAACCGCGTGCTCGCGACCGACGGGCGCATTCCCTGGCATTTGCCGGCCGATGCGGCGCATTTCCGTCGCTGCTCTGAGGGTAAGTGCCTGTTGGTGGGCCGCCGCACATACGAGCAGATGCAGGGATGGTTCCGGCCCGGGCAGACGCCCGTGGTGGTAACACGGGATGACGCGCTGGCTGTGCGCGGCGGCCATTCGGTTCGCAGCGTGGAGAGCGGACTGCTGCTCGCGGCGCAGAGCGGCACCGACGAGTGCATGATCATCGGGGGCGGGGAGATTTATGCTGCCGCGTTGCCCTGCGCCGGGGTCTTGATTTTGACTCTCGTCCATACTACTCTGGCTGGCGATGTCTTCTTCCCTGTGCTCGATCCCAACGAGTGGCAGGAAACCTGGAGCCATCATCACCCCGCGGATGCAAGTCATGCCTTCGCGTTCACCATCCGGCGGCTTGTCCGCTCTTAGCTCTGACGAATCCCAAAATGCGCCTCCATCCTTTGCTCTGCGCCGCGGCTCTGCTGGCGGCAGTTTCCTGCTCCTCAACCAAGCCCGCACCGCCTGCACCTTCTGTGGCGGTGATGACTTCACCGTCAACTCCGCCCGCCGCCGTCAGTCCGGAAACTAAGCCGGTGCCGGCGAAATCCGGCGGTCCGGCTGTTGTGAAAACTGAGGAGGAATGGCGGCGCCTTCTCACGCCGGAACAATACCATGTCACTCGCGAGAGTGGCACCGAATCGAAGTTCACCGGCGCTTACTGGGACAATCATGAACCTGGTCAGTACCGCTGCGTCGGGTGCGGTGCGCTGTTGTTCTCATCCGAACACAAATTTGACAGCGGCACCGGCTGGCCGAGTTACACGCAAGCAGCGGCCAACGTGTCAGAGAGGAACGACACACGTTATGGAATGACACGCACGGAAGTTCACTGTTCGCGCTGTGAGGGCCACTTGGGGCATGTTTTCAATGATGGTCCTCAGCCCACTGGACGCCGATTCTGCATCAATAGTGCGGCGCTGAAATTTGCTCCAAAATCCGGCGCGCCGAAGCCCTGATTCCCTCCTTATGCCTTTCGCCGTTTGTTGTCTCAGTGTCGTGGCGATGCGGCGTGAGGCCGATCTCATTTCGGAAATGACCAGTCAGGTGCGCGGCGGGGAAGTCGTGGAGATTCTGGAAACGACGGGCCAGTGGTGGCGGGTTCGATTGCTGGCAGATGACTACGAAGGCTGGGTGAACAGCCGGCAATTTTCTGCGTTAGGCGAGGCGGTTCCTCCTGCGGCAGACTCGTTCACGGATGACCTGTGCGGGGTGGCTGTGCTCGGTGATCTACGCATCGTTTTGCCAATGGGCTCTCCGCTGCCAGGTTTCCAGGATGGCAAATTTAGACTCGGTGCCGATTCATGGGAGTGGAAGGGGACTGTCCGGCGTGTCCCTGACGGCGTGCCAGATACTTCTGATGTTTTCGCGTACGCGAAGCGATTTCTCCATTCGCCCTATCTGTGGGGCGGGCGCACTGTTTTCGGCATAGATTGCTCCGGTTTCGTGCAGTCTGTGATGAGTGCTTTCGGTGTCAGCCTGCCGCGTGATTCCAAGTTACAGGCTGAGAAAGGTGCGCCAGTCGTGGACCTTGCCTCTGCGGTTCCTGGAGACCTGGCGTTCTTCGGGTCGCCGGAGCACGGCGTGTATCATGTGGGCTTGCTTCTCCCGTGCGGTGAAATCATCCACGCCAGCAGCATGGTGCGTGTGGATGATCTGACAGATGAAGGCATCCGCGTTCGCAAAACCGGCGAGATCACTCACCGCACGGTCGCGATCCGGCGGGTGCTGTAGATTCCGCAATTGAAAGAACGTCACAGGTGAGGGATGGATGGCGCATGAAGTTTGCTAGTTCTATTTTTGTGGCCGCAGCCATGTTTGCGTGCGGGGCGGGGGCGTCAGCCGCACAAGAGCAGGCGAAGGCTGTTGCCAGGCCTGCGCCGTCGCCGGAAGTTGTGAAGGCCATGAAGGATGGAGTGGACGCCATGCGCCGCAGCGAATGGAAGCAGGCTGCCGATGCCTGGGGCCGGTGTATCAAGCTGGAGCCTGGCAATGCCGGTGCGTGGGCGAATCTTGGCAAAGTGCAGTTCCAGCAAAAGGAAACCGCGGCCGCCATTGTCTCATTGGAGAAGGCCATAGCCCTCCAACCGTCACTGGCGGAGGCGTGGATGGCTCTGGGCATGGCCTACGATGCAGATCGTGCCCCCATGCGCGCTATTTCCTGCCTCACACGGGCCGTGCATGAGAATCCCTCTGACGCCCGCATCCACAACTCCCTGGCCGTTGCTTTCAAAAAGTCCGGATGGAAAGACGCCGCAGAGTCGGAACTGCAAAAGGCACTCGATCTTGATCCGAAGTATGCCGAGGCGCATTTCAATCTCGCGGTGATGTATTTAGACCGGAAGCCACCGGCTTTGGAAATGGCCCGTCGCCATTACGAAGCTGCCCGTTCACTCGGTGCCGAGCCTGACAAGGACCTTGAGGCCCAGCTTGCAGGACCGGAACCTGAGGTGAATGATGCCCCGAAGCCCGTCTCCGAAAAGCCTTCAGCCAAACCGACCAGACCAAAACCATGACCACCCGACGCACGTTCCTCCGCACGTCACTCCTCAGCATCGCCGCAGCGGCCCCGACCACTGTCTTCAGCCAAAACCGGCTGCCGCCTCCGCCGGTGATCGAATCCAAGACCTGCTACCTCATTGATGCCGTCACTGGCGTCGCCCTTTTCGAGCGCGGGCCCGACCAGCGCCGGCCGGTGGCCAGCACGCAGAAGTTACTCAGCGCGCTCATCGCCGTGGAGACCACGGACATGGACAAAGTGACTACGGTGCAGCTTGCGGAAACGAAAGTCGAGCCTCACAAACTCTTCCTTCAGACAGGCGAGAAGCTGCCGCTGCGCACCCTCCTCCATGCCATGCTCATCGAGAGCTGCAATGACGCCGCCCATTGCATGGCCCGAAGCTGCGCCGGGAGCACCGCAAATTTCGCTGTCTGGATGAACCGCCGCGCCGCCCAGCTCGGCATGAAGAACAGTCACTTCGTGAATGCTTCGGGTCTGCCTGCTGACGGACAATTCTCCACGGCGCGCGATATGTCCCGCCTCGCCCGCGCGGCGATGGCCAATCCCACGATTCGCAACATCGTGGGCCGTCACGAAATGACCATTACCCGCGGCGACGGGCGCGTGAAGAAGCTGCAAACCACCAACGCACTATTGAAGCCGACCGGCTCATTTTACCTTCCCATGTGTACCGGAATGAAAACCGGTTATACCAATGCGGCGGGCAAGTGCCTTGTCTCCACCGCCACCCATCGCGGACGCACTGTCATCTGCGTGCTGCTCGGCTCTAAGAACTCCGCCATGGCATGGAAGGAATCCAAGGCGCTGCTCACGTGGGCGCTGGGCACGGCAAGACAGTGAACTGAACAGGCGGAATGAGCGGGAGATTCGTTTGTTCACTTCTTCCTTTCGCCCCCGGTCCCCGCGTGCATCTTCGGCCCCCTTTTCCCCGTTCCCCATTTTTCCATGATCAAAGTCGGCCTCGTCTCCCTCGGTTGCGCCAAGAACCTCATTGATAGCGAAATCATGATCGGTCACCTCCACGCTGCCGGCATGGAAATGACATCAAATGAGCGCGAGGCCGATGTGCTCATCGTGAACACCTGCTCGTTCATAGACATGGCCAAACGCGAGAGCATCGGCACCGTGGAAGGCGCGATAGATGGCCGCGCCACTGACAAGAAGCGGAAGCGCCAGAAGATCATCGTCGCCGGCTGCCTCTCCCAGCGATTTAGTAAAGAACTGCCGGGCCTCATGCCGGAGGTGGACGCCTTCATCGGGCTGGATCAGATCACCCAGGTCGCGCCTATCATCGAGGGGCTCTTCGG
>JANOZA010000814.1:0-4816 GCA_031429155.1 Verrucomicrobiota bacterium
GGGCGAGTGTGGTTGTTTTCATGGGGTGTGTTTTGGTTTTGGTTTGGTTGAGACTGGTCAGTCGAGCAGGATCTCGACAGGGACGATGGTGCGGTGCGGGTGCGAGATTTGGACGGCGAGCGGATCGTTGGAGGCGGAGACGTGAGTATTTTCCTCGACCCAGTTCACCTCCACGAGTTCCCATGCGCGCAGGCCTTCGCTGACGACAGCCAGCGGGCGGACATCCTGCACGCGGCGGATTTCGCTGTCGGCGAAGACCGGTGATGGTCCTGGAGTAACGACCGGCGGCGCATCGTGCCGCAGCAGCAGCGCGACGACCGCAGCCGCGGCTGCGGCGGCGAAAACAAAGCGCACGATTTTTCCACGGCGCGCCGTGCTCTCGCGGAACGGCGGAACCTCCAGGCGGGTCTGCACTTCGGCGGGCAAGGCACCCGGGCGAAGCCGGCGGAGTTGAGCTTCGAGTGGATCATTCATGACAATGTGGAGCCGAGGATTTCGCGCAGACGGTCCAGCGCATAGCGGTAGCGCGACGTGGCGGTGGGCACGGGTGCCCCGGTGAGGCGGGCGATTTCAGGAAAGGAGAGATCGCCCCAGATGCGGAGCGTGAGGACTTCGCGGAGAGGCTCCGCGAGGGACGAAACAGCGGCAGTGAGCGCGCGGTCCGTGTCGGTGGCCGCGGGATCAGGCTCGAACCAGTCGGGCTTTTCGCCAGCCCACGCCGTCTCCCGCTGCGAGCGGGTGCGGGCCGAGCGGGCCAGATCAATGGCGCGGCGGCGAATGGTGGCGAAGACGAGCGCATTGTCCGGCACGCCCTCCGCCGTGCGACGCCAGGCCTCGAATAGAGAATCCTGGAGCACATCGTGAGCGTCTTCCTCAGAGTGCGTCTGCTGGCGGGCGTAGAGGAAAAACGTTCGCGCCCGCCCGGCGATCCAGGAGCGCCAGGTTTCGGATAAAGTAGGGTCTGACACGGGAGAGGCATGTTCTTCTGCCATGATTAGCGGAGACATGCGGCGGATCCATCTGTGCCGGATCAAAAATAGTTGGCCCTCACCCTGCGGCCCGGGGTCGGCGGCCTACGTTGGATTGAGACGGAAAAAGGGCGCGTCCTTGATCTTGACCCCAGCCGGTGAGCGGACGGCGGCGGCGAATTGCTCCGCCCACTGGCTGACGATGATCTCTGCAAATGCGGCAGCCTTGAAACTGCGGACGCTGACGATGGTCATGGGGTCGGACTCCCTGTCGGCGAACTGGAAGACGACCTGGCCGGTTTCAGGATCGCGAAGCTGGCCCTCGATTGCGAGAGTGCCCTTCGTCCACGGGCTGGCCAGTGAAGAAAGAGGCCCGATCACAAATCCAGCGGCGGTCTTCATCACATTGCCGGAAGGACTGGTGGGCACGAATTCCGTGAGGGCGAGTTGGAGGAAGAGCCGGTTCGCTTTCTGCGGCTGGCCAAAGCGATTCACCGACTGCTGGAATTTCGACTGCATCATTGCGGCGACTTCCTGCACCGGCCAGGCCTTGCCGAATTTATCCTGCTCCACCTTCGCCATCGTGCTCCGCATGGGCTTCAGATAGCGCAGGTCCACCGGCAGCACTGTGATGGTCGGCTTGCGCAGCGCGCTCTTGATGAGCGCCGGCGAAATGGTGCGCGTCACGACATGGAATGGCCCGCTCTCCGGCGCGTCCGCTTTGAGATCAGCCCGCCGCTCGAGGAATCCTGATGGCGTCACCGGCTTGGCTTTGACGAGGCGGCGGGCCCCGGCGCAAGAGGCCATGCTCAGCACAAGGATGATGGAAAGCAGGCGCAGCACGGTTTTGAGTGGGGGATTCAATCGCATGAGCACTCGTGTCACCGGCACGGCGTGGAATCCAGCGCGGATGTGCGATTACTGCTTCGGCAAATGCTCGACACAGTATTCGACGCCGTCCTCCGTGATGCGGAAGTCGAGTTCGGGATCGGTCGCATCCGTGCGGCCGCAGACTTTGCAGGCGTGAAAGCTGTCCACGACCGTCAGCGAGTTTGCTTTGAAGCGCGTGCGCCGGCTGCCCACCGTGGCTCGCTGGCGCACGTTCTTGATGAACTGCGGCAGCGCGAAACAGAAGAACGGCACCAGCCCGACCAGCACCGAGAGCCAAAGCGCAGGAGTGCGCACCACCTGGAGCAGTAGAAGACCGGCACTGATGTAGGCAATGATCCGGACGGTGAGGGGCACGATGCCAAACAGCATAATGGTCACCGCCGGCTCCATGACCGCGAAGACGAAGAGCAGATTATCCGAAAACAAATTGGGCATCGGAGTCAGGAGGATCGGAGACCCGCCGCTCATCAGTGATTCCATCGAAGGCCGCATGAACGCTGCGGCAACCCACTGAGTCACCATGAACAGCAGCACGAACAGATTCATCCGAAAGGCTCCGAACGCCCCCTCGATCCGGTGCATGAAGAAAAGCATGATCATCACCGAAAAGAAAAACATGATCGGGCTGCTCGCCCTGGGCACGATCATGAAGCTCAACAGCCGCCACCATTCGCCGTTCATCTCCTGCAGGGGCACCAGGGTCAGATTGCTCACGTATTCCTGATTCGCCAGCATGACGGCAAACACGATGCACTGGAAGAAGACGATGTAGCCAATGATGCCGCGGATGGCATAGCGTCCGAAGCGGCGTTCCAGGGAGTCGAGCATGGGCATGTATAAGTAAGGGGAAGGGGCGCGGAGTGAAGAGGGCGCCGGCCGCGCGGCAATGCGATTCCTCCAGGCCGGGCGCGTTGACAATACTGGAGATCACTCCCAGCCTCGCGGCGTGACTCCCGACACTTTGCAACAAACCCCGCTTCTCGACGCCCATCTTCGCTGCGGTGCACGCATGGTCCCTTTCGCCGGTTGGAACATGCCGGTGCAATACGCCGGCATCACCCAGGAACATCTCGCCGTGCGCTCCGGCTGCGGCATTTTCGACATCTCGCACATGGGCGAGTTCATCGTCAGCGGCGCGAACGCCGGCGCGTGGCTCAATCGCCAACTCACCAACAACACCGCGAAGCTCGCGCCCGGCCAGGGACAGTACACGCTCCTGCTCAACGAAAGCGGCGGCGTCATTGACGACCTCATCGCTTACCGGCTCACGGAGGAGTCCTGGTTTCTCGTCGTCAACGCCAGCATGATCGCCGTGGACCTCGCATGGCTCAGTTCGCGGCTGGAAGAAGGCGTCACCCTGCGCGATGAAAGCCCCGCCTATGCCGGCATGGCCATCCAGGGGCCGAATGCCGCCGCCGTATTCTCCGCCATGACCGCCGCCACGCTTCCCCCGCGCAATGGCATCGCGGAATTCACCCTCCCCGGCGGACGCATCATCGTCTGCCGCACCGGCTACACCGGCGAAGACGGCTTCGAGCTATTCTGCGACGCCGCGGAAGGCGTCGCATGGTGGGACCGCGCGCTCGCCGCCGGTGCCGTGCCCTGCGGACTGGGCTCGCGCGACACGCTCCGCCTTGAAATGGGCTATCCACTCAATGGCAACGACCTCTCCCCCAACCGCACGCCACTGGAGGCCGGGCTCGGCTTCTTCGTGGACATGGAAAAGGGCGACTTCACCGGCCGCGCCGCGCTCGCCTCACAAAAGGAGCACGGCGTCCCCTCCAAACTCACCGGCATCCGCATGGCCGACAAATCCCCGCCGCCCCGCGCCCACTATCCCGTTCTCAGCGGCGGCACCGTCGTCGGCGAACTCTGCAGCGGCGGCGTCTCCCCCAGCCTCGGCTGCGGCATCGGCATGGCCTACCTCCCCCCGGCCCTCGCCGTGCCCGGCACTCCACTGGAGATCGAAATCCGCGGCAAACCCTGGCCCGCCGAAGTCGTCAAAAAGCCCTTTTACCGCCGCCCCTCCTGAGCTTCTTCCCGCCCCGCCATCCTCACACTTCATCTTTCATTCCTCCTTCGCCATGCCCGCACCAGCCAACGCCCGCTTCGCCCCCTCACATGAATGGATCCTCGCCGGCGACCCCATCGCCGCCGTCGGCATTTCCGACCACGCCCAGGCTGAACTCGGCGACGTCGTCTATATAGAACTCCCCACGCCCGGCCGCATCGTCGCCGCCAGGGAAGCCGTCGCCGTCATCGAGTCCGTCAAAGCCGCCAGCGACATCTACGCCCCCGTCGCCGGTGAGATCGTCGAAGTGAACGGCGAAGTCGCCTCCAACACCGGCCTCGTGAACACCGACCCCCACGGCGCCGGCTGGCTCTTCAAGATCAAACCCGCCAACCCCGCCGACGTGGACGCCCTCATGGACGAAGCCGCCTACCTCGCCAGCGTGGGCTGAGCTGGGCTGGCTTCTGAAGAAGCCCGACGCGAACCGCCCGGCCATACATCTCATCCCGCCGCCCCCGCTGTGGGCCAACGGCCCACCCCGTACCAGCGGCTTGGGATAGAGCACGGCTCCCGCCCGGAAACGCAGCGCGACGGGCACACCCGCTCCGCGCCCCCTACGCCCGCGGATGTTTGGACTCAGCCGGAGCTTCGCCCCACTTGGTTTTGATGGGCCTCCGGCCTGGAATCGCCGCCATGACCCCTCGTATGGGGTCTCCGACTTGTGTATCAGGCTCAGGGCTGAACCGTCCTTGACCGTTACCGGCTCCCCTCGTTGTCACTACCGGCCCCCATCGTCGTCCCTACTGGCCCCCATAGTCGTCACTACTGGCCCACATCGTAGTCCCTACTGGCCCACAGCGTGGTCCCTACCGGCCCCCCTCGTCGTCGGAACTGGCCCCCGGCGGGGTCCCGGGGGGCCGGCGTGGGGGGGGGGGGGGGGGGGGGG
>JANOZA010000815.1:0-4237 GCA_031429155.1 Verrucomicrobiota bacterium
CCATTGTCGAGGAACGGCATGCCCGCGCGATTGAGGCCGGTTTGCACGGAGTTGGAAGTCCACGCACTGATGCTGCCATAGCCGACGCCGCCAGGAACGGAGTCGAGTTCAAAGCTCGGGTTCTTCACAAGCTGCGTGGTCACGGCCACGGTGACGAATCTGTCCACGCAGAGTGTCGCGGCATTGAGCACTTCGAGCTGCACCGCGCCCGGTGCGGCGGCTTCGACGAGGAATGACTTGGTCAGCGGATCGCCGTTCACCCATGTGAGGTTGATGACGTCATCAATGCCCGATGGAATGCGCACGACGAGCGGATTGGGGCTGCGCATGGTAACGCTGACGCCGCCAGCCGGAGGAAAGGCGAGCAATTGCGCAGGCACGGTCACATTCACCTGCCCCTGCGTGCCGACGGTGAGTTCGAGCCGGCTAGGAGTAAGGCCGAGGCAAGGCAGCGGATCCTGCACGATGCCTGTGACTTTGATGTCATCCAGCAGCACCGACTGATCACCCGCCGCCGTCTGGGTGAACTGAATAAGCGCGCTCGGCGCGGACGCGGTGAACGTAGCGGTCCTTATAAGATACGCCGCCGTGCCGCCGACAGGAGCGACGGCGGCTTCGTAAATCGCCACGCCCTGCGCGCTCATGCGCAGCGTCGGAGCATTGCCCGTGCGGGCATTGATTGCGGCGGAGACGGTGTAAACTTCTCCCGGCACCAGGCCGGCCACCGTCTGGCTGATGGCGGAGTTTTGATTGCGCAGATAGATGACATGATCCTGCTCAGGGTTCGCGCCGTTGTTCGCGAACGTGCCGGAGGGACTGCGATTGATGCCTGCCGTCCCGGTGATCGTCCATCCGCCGACAGGAACGCCGGTCGCGTCGCCGCTGGCTTCAAAGCCGGGATTCACCAGCGTGGCATTGCCAAGGTCGCGCTGCACGATGCTCACCGCGTCATAATTCACCGTGGCATCGCCAACGGCAGAGGTGACGAACGCCAGGGTGCCGCCCGCGGCAGTGGCTTCGAACGGAACATTGCGGAACTTGTAGGCCGCACCGCCCGCCGATGGCTGCACATTCGTGATCGTGTCCAGCACCGCGCCGTTCCACCGCACACTGATATCAATCGTCCCGCCGCAGCAGGCGCGGGCATCGTAGTAAAACTGAATCCAGTAACGCTTCCCGGGAGTGAGCCCGTTGATGACCTGGCTCATGGTGCCGCTGCCCTGCTGAAAGGCCACACGTGCATTGTCAGGTATAGGCGTGCCTCCATTGTGAAACGGACCGTTGCTCTGGTTCACGCCACTGCCGCCCGTCCAGTTGTTGATGCTGCTATAGCCCGGCGCGACGGCATTGTAGTTCAGTTCAAAGCTCGGATTCAGAACAAGGGACGCCGCAGCGGCGATGGCGGGAGCGATGAGAAAGACGAGAAGGCGCGAAAGCATGTCTGTGGTATAGCCAGGCAGGGGGGAATGCGTCAATTTTATTAACTACCTGCGCGGGATTTCCATTTCCCGCAGGCGATGACTACCTGAGAGTGCCCCATCATGAGTAACCCCACAGTTTCCTGGAAACCCGCCGCTTATCGCGCGGCGCTTTGTCTTCTTCTCTACATCGCGGGCTGGGTGGTAACCGGACTTGCTGGCGAGGCGGCAGGAATGTGGGTGTTCGCTGCGGCGTGTGTGCCCGGGGGCTGGGGCCTCGCCAAGGAAAGCTGGCATGACTTCGCTGCGCGGCGACTCGACATCCATTTTCTCATGCTCGCGGCCGCAGTCGCATCGGCACTCCTCGGACACTGGCAGGAAGCGGCGCTGCTGCTCGTGCTCTTCTCCGGTTCTGAGGCGCTCGAAGCATACGCCAACTACCGCACCGAGAGCGCCCTGGCCTCTCTGTTCAAAGACACCCCGCGCACCGCTCTTCGCGTGATGGAGGACGGCACTCTCCAGGAAGCGCCGGTCGAGTCGCTGATGCCGGGCATGCACATCCGTATTCAGCCGGGACAACTCGTGCCCGTGGATGTCAGGATAAGCGCCGGGGAAAGTGAATGCGACGAGAGCAGCCTCACCGGCGAGGCGATTCCTGTGGGCAAGTCTCCAGGATCGGAAGCGATGGGAGGAACCATGAATCTATCCGGACTTCTCACCGGGGAAGTTTTGCGCCCGGCGTCGCAGAGCGCCCTGCAGCAAATCATGAACCTCATCCGCGACGCGCAGCAGCACAAGGCGCGCGCTCAGCGGTTCACTGACAAATTCGGCACCGGATACACCGCCCTGGTGCTCGGCGGATGCACGCTGCTCTTTCTCTACTGGTGGCTCGTGGCCGGGCTTCCAGTGCTCAATGACGCGGGCGGCACCGCCAGCGCTTTTCGCCGCGCCATCACAGTGCTTATTGTCGCGTCGCCCTGCGCGCTGGTGCTCAGTGTTCCGTCGGCCATTCTCGCCGCCATCGCCCGCGGGGCAAAAATGGGGGTCATCTTCCGCGGCGGATCATCCATCGAGGACCTCGCGAAAGTGAACGCCGTGGCTCTGGACAAGACCGGCACCCTGACGACAGGCGAGCTTTTCGTCGAGGAAGTCCACACTTTCGCCGGCAACGAGTCCGCGCTGCGCCATGCAGCCTACAATCTTGCACGTCAGTCCACACACCCGCTCTCCCGCGCCATCGCCGGAAAGTTCACGGCCACAGAAACCGCCGAGGAGCCCGCCGCCTTTACCAATGTGCCCGGCAAAGGCGTCAGCGGCACTCTCGCGGACGGCACGTGGTACATGGGCAAGCATTCCTGGATTGCAGAGCAGGCCGCGAACATGCCGCCTGATGAGGATGTGGAACGTGCGCCGGTGCATTCCGAAGTGTGGCTCACCGGCCCGGGAACGACCGGCTGCCTGTGGCTGCGCGATCAGCCGCGACTGGAAGCCGCGGGACTCCTCGCGGAATTGCACGCCGGTGGCATTCGCACCATCATGCTCACCGGCGACCGCCCGCAGGCCGCGCAGACCGTTGCCAAAATAACCGGCGTTCAGGAAGTCCACGCCGGACTCCTCCCCGGCCAGAAAACCGAAATCATCCAGCAACTCCAGGCCGGGGGGCTCCATGTCGCCATGATCGGCGACGGCGTAAACGACGCCCCTGCCCTAACCGCTGCCGATGTCGGTATCGCCATGGGTCTGCGCGGCTCTGACGCCGCCCGTGAGCAGGCTGACCTCGTCCTTTCCCGTGACCGCCTCGACGCCTTCCTCGACGCATGGAAGCTCAGCCGCCGCGCCGTCCGCATCATGCGGCAGAATGTCTTTCTCGCCCTCGGCATGGTCGCTATGATGGTGCTCGTGAGCATCGTCACTGAAATTCCCCTCTGGCTCGGCGTCCTGACTCACGAAGGCAGCACCGCCGCCGTCGTGCTCAACAGTTTGCGCCTGCTTCTCGCCGGCGGGCGGTTTTTCACGGCAGCATCGGCAGCACAGGCATAGATTTGTTCAGCGCAAAATAACGAAGTTGCCCGCGGCATCCGCATAGGCAGCGGTGTGTCCCCAGACTGGAACCTCCGGTGAGGTGCCGCGCTTTTCAGTAGGCCGGCCAGTGGCGTCGAGAATCGCCCAGCCCAGTTCGCCCCCGCGCTGCCATCCGGTGCCGATACTCCACACGACGAGCGTTTCGCTGCGCGCATTGAAGGCCATGGCAGGATGCCGGGCCTGCCCTTTGCTCAGGGCCACCGGCCCGGTCTTTTGGTCGAGCATGGCGGTGTAAATCGTAGCATTGGTTTCCCATGCCGCGCGCGTCCCGGTACTGGCGGCAATGAGGGCCGCACTGCTCATCGGACAGGCTGCGATCGGCCATGGATCAAGCACACGGGAGGTGAACGCCTTGCCGTCACTTGATGTTAGCAGCGTAATATCCCGCTGCGCCTGAGCAGAGGCATTGCGATAGAGAGTGAGCAGTGAGCCGTCGCTCGCCATGAAGGCGTTGAGTGAACAACACGGGCAAACTCCCGCAGGCATACCCTTTGCCGGAGCAGGTGAGGAGAAAGTCACTCCTTCATCCGCCGAGCGATTGATGAAGATACGGCGGTCCGCTTCGCTTTTTCCGTCCGGCAGGGACGCGTGCCAGACGACGAAAACGGCTCCTTTGTCCGTCGCGGCTATCGAAGCCCCGCCATCGAGATGAATAGTGCCTTCATTCATTGTGCGCTGAGGCTCAAACTTTCCTTCCAACCCGCGAGAATAGTAGAGAGGTGCCCCTGCGGGCTCGC
>JANOZA010000816.1:0-16882 GCA_031429155.1 Verrucomicrobiota bacterium
CGCCGGCCAGCGAGCCGATGGTCTCCGGCTGGCTGCTCAGATTGAGCAGGCCGGTGAGACTGACCGTGACGGCGGCCGTGTCGGCGATTTGTCCGGCGCTCAGGGGGCGGACTGCGGCGGCAGCGCCCACGGCATCGCCAATGAGGAGCGTGCCGGGGACGGCGGTGATGCCTGGCAGTTTATCCAGCAGCAGCGTGCCGCTCTTCACCCATGTCAGGCCGCGGTGGACATTGTGAGTGCCGCCAGTGAGGCGGACGCTGCCAGCGCCTCGCGTGACGAGCGGGGCTGTTTGGTTTCCGAAGATGGTGCCCCCGAGCGAGAGGACGCCGCCGGCGGCCCGCGAAACGAAATGCGCCTCACCAAAGACGGAGATGTCGCCGCTCCACGAGCACAGTCCTTCGGTGTCGAGAGTGCCGCTGAACGACTGGCTGGCGATGAAGGTGAGTTTCTCGTTGCTCACCGTGTGGCCGAAGAGGAGGACCGACGCGCCATTGGCCACGGTCGTGCCATTGTCAATGCTGCCGGGCCGCCCGGAATAGCTCAAGTGGAGCACGCCGGCGCTGACTTCTGTCAGCCCCGGGTAGGTGTTCGCCGCCCGCAGTTCCAGCGTGCCGGGGCCGGTCTTGATCAAACCCGCGCTGGCGCCGCTGTGGCTGATGACTCCGTCCACTATCAAATGCGCGTCCTCCGTATGCAGCGTGCGTGTCGCGCCGCCGAGGGAGAGCTTGCTGCTGATGAACGAGTAGCCGTCTTCTGCTAGAATGTTGCCCAGCAGCGTCCATGTCCCCGAGGTGCCGTCCACTGTGCCGCCGTGCATGGTGAGCGAGCCGATGGAGTCCTGCTGATCCTGAATGCTGAGCCTGCCGGAAGCATGGACCGTGACCGCTGCGGTGTCGGCGATCTGGTGACTGGCCGTGGGCCAGACGCGGGCGGAGCCGGGCACGCCCAGGGGATTGCCCACGGTCAGCGGACCGGGAATGGCGGTGCTGTCATTGCCCACACTGAGCATGAGTTCACCCGCGTCCACCACGGTGCCGCCGCTGTGAATATTGCTTTGCATGCCCGACAGCAGGAGTCGGCCCGGCCCGGTCTTGATGAACGCGCCCGCGCCATCGAGCCGGCCGGTGAAGGTCAGCGTTTCATTGGCGACGCTGACATTCACCGTGCTGTCCGCAGCGAAGGTCACCGGCCCGGCCCAACTCGTCGCTCCCTCAGCACGCAGCGCGCCGAAATTCCCGCCGGTGCCCGTGCCGTTGAGTGAGAGTGGTTCGGCACCGACTCCCGACGTGATGAGATGAATGCTGGCGCCGGCGTCCACGAAAGTGCCGGCTGCCGTCGAGCCCGGCTGCCCGCCTGTCGCCAGGATGAGCGTGCCCTGCTGCACGAGTGTCGCGCCGGCGTAGATGTTAGGCGCAGAGAGGAGCAGCGCGCCGCTGCCCGTCTTGAGCAGACCGGCATTGCCGCCTCCATCGGTGGTCACGGCATGGAGGAAGAGCGTGGCCGCCTGGGTTTGCACCGTGCGGCTGACACCGTCGAGGGAAAGGTGGCCGTAGATGTAGGAATTGGTCCCGTCCGCCAGAACGTCTCCGTCCAGGCTCAACTCGCCGGCATCCGCCCCGTTGTCGGTGGTGACGATGCCGCCGTAGAGGCGCAGTTCGCCGATGGTTTCGGTGTGGCCGTGGAGTGCGAGCGTGCCGCTGGCGTTGACAATGACCGGCTCGATCTTACCGATCTGGTGATTCTCATAGAGCCGCACGACCGCGGGCTCTGCGACGTTGGCCGTGCCGATGATCAACCGCCCGGGCACCGCCAGGAAGGGGAAAAAATTCACCTGACTCAGACGCAGCTCGCCCTGCAGCACCTGCGTGGTGCCTGTATAAGTGTTCGTGTTCGGTCCGGAGAAGGTGAGAATGCCCGGGCCGTCCTGCGCCACTCCGCCCGGGCCGCTGATCGTGCTGTCCAGCGTGAGGCGGGCCGCGGGATGGTTGAGGCTGATGAGCACGCCCGCGTTCAGGACGATCGGCAGGGTGCTCGCGATGGTGTTCACCTGGGAGCCGTTGACCATTACGCTTGCGCCACCGCCAGTGAAGGTGAGCGCCGCCCCGCCGCTGCCGGAGAGCGTGTAGGAGCCATTGAGCGTGAGCGAATGGACGGCGAGTCCCGGGATGTCGTTGGTGACGGCGTAGCGTGTGGCTCCGACCGGGAAGAGGAGCGTGACATTTGCTTCGCCGGCCACGGGCTTGCCGCCGGCCGACCAGTTGGCGGCATTGTTCCAGGAGCCGCTGACCGCGCCGTTCCAGGTGTGGGATCCGGCGTGGGCGAGAGGTGCGCCGGCAAACAGCGCGAGCAAGGATAGTGTGTGTTTTAGTTTCATAGTATGTTGATGTGTTTAGGATGGAAATTTGATGCGATGCGGGCACGAAGGGCCGCACTCCGCCAAAGACGGAGCATTTTGGGGCGGGTGGATGGTGCCGCGGCTTTAGTAGAGTCCCGGCAACAGGCGCTTGGTGCGTCGGACGTAGGCGATCCATTCCGCGCCGAACTCACGGGCCATCATCGCTTCCTCGCGCGGGAGGCGGTTTAGAAAAAGTATGGAACAAGCCACTCCGGCAGAAGCGCCAGCCGCCGAGCGAAAGATGAGCCCGAGCCCGAGGAACAACAGAATGAGTCCCGCATAGCGCGGGTGCCGGATGTGGGTGAACGGCCCGTCGGTGATCAGGCGATGCCCTTCCTGGAGGGTCAGATTGCCGTTGAAGAACCGCCCGAGATGCAACTGCGCCCGGATGGATAGTGCGAAGCCGGCGACGAAGAGCAGGAGTCCCGCGTATCGCGTCGTATCTCCACCCGGCAAAACCCAGAGATCGCGCGCGTCGAACCGGGGCGAGGCCATTGCCACCAGCCCGCTCGCAATGACCAGGATGAAAAAGCCGCCCTCGCGCACCCGCTTGTTCTCCAGGCCCCGTCCGAAGGTGTTCGGGTGAAAAGTGAAGATGCCATGTGCGAAGCGGAAGATCAGCAGCGCGACGACAGCGCAGCGTGCCGGATGCGCGAAGAAACCGCGCCAGTCCTCCCAGCCCCAGCAAGTGAGGATAAGGCCGTTGAGGATCAGAATGGCGAGCAAAGCGAAGAGCACGATCCTGGTGCGGCTGGGAGGAAGGATGGTTTCCGTGGCTGATTCAGGAGTGTTCATGTTTTTGAGTCGTGGAGTTGGCTGGAGTTGTGTGTTCATTTTTTGTGCTGTGGATTCGAGTGAAGTTGCATGGGGAGATGAGCGGGAGTGGGGGGGAGTGAAAGTCAGGGCTGCTGGCCGCAGTCACAGCCGCGCCGCGCTGCATCGTTTTGGCTATGTATGCGTAGAGTGCGGCCCATGCGTTCCTCGCCTCATGGGTGAAGTCCGCGCCCAGGCACTCGGCCAGGGTTTCCAGCAGAGCCCTGCCCACCGCGTCGTAATGCCGGTCCTCCACGCCATAGCCGGCATGGCGGCGGCCGAGCGCGAGCAGGACACGCTGCAGGACGCCCTGCTGATCCAGCAGGCCAACGGCGGTGCCCAGCATCTCCATGAGGTTCACGCTCTGGTCTTCAATGTTGTGATGGAAGAGCCTGCGCAGCGAAGGATCCATCCCGAAGAGTTGGCGGTAAAACGTCAGCCCCGCGACGCAGGCGTGCCGCTTGAATTTAACGAACGACGAGCGGATTTCCGCCGCTTCGAGAGACATCTGTGACTCCTCGGAACAGGACCTGCCGCTCCCGGCGGGTGGTGCAGACAGGGCTTCGAGTGTGAACGTGTTTTTCATGGTGGCAGGTGCGATCAGTGGGGTTCAGTTGGTCGAGTTCTGGCTCCCTTCAGCCTTGTGGCCGCGCAGCGCGGGGCCGGAGGTGCGATGGATAGAGTGAGGTGTCTTCATTGGTGTGGCTCCACTCTGGCACAGCCACCGTGCCGCGAAATTCCACTCCGGTGGATGCTCCAGAAGTGGAGTGCCGCGCGGACGACGGGCCTGAAGGCATTCCACTTTGGTGGAACACGGCGCATTGGAGCTTGAAGCATCGCGTCCTGGCGCGGAGGTTCGAAGTCTTCCATGAACCTCTCCCGACGCATCCTGACGCAGATCGCCATCGCTGTGGTGATCGTCATTCTCGTGGGCACTGGCGTGACATATCTGATGCTCTTCCGGGCAGCGGAGCAGGCGGCGCTGCGGCATCTGAGCAACTACGACAGCGAGCGCACTGCGGCGGAGGAGTCGGAGTTTCTGCGCGTGGAGGAGAACCTGAAAATGGTGCGCGAACTCCAGCGCAGCCGGGACCTTGCCGGCCCGCGCTCCAATGTGGATGCGCAGTGGAATGAACGCTACGAACTCCACAGTGACGGCGCGTGGCGCACGCGGCGCGAGTTTTCCGACGGACGAAAATACTGTTCCGGCTGGGTGCGGAAGGACGCGTCGCTCACTTTTGCCATGAAGACCCGCATCGTGCGTGCGGGGAACATTCTCAACGACTTCCTGCTCGGCTGGGTGGACACGTTTCCGAGTCTCTACTTCATCTTCCCGGAGCAGGTGAAAGTGGGCTTCGATCCGCGCATCCCCAACTGGGTCTGGGATGCGAAGGCGGACCACGACCCCTGCGCTGCGGCGTTCTATGAGGAGGCGACGCCGGAAAAGAATCCCGCGCGCGGATTCATCTGGGGCGCGGCCGTGCGCGAGCCGGTCTCGCAGCAACCATATGTCAGCGTGACGCTGCCTATATATAAAGGCGATGAGTTCATCGGCATCGTGGGGCATGACATCGCGGTGCGGGATTTGCAGGCGCGCACCACGCGCGAGGGGCTGCGCGGCGTGCAGCATTTTATCGTGCGCACGGACGGACGGCTCATCGCGCATCCGGGGCTGGAGAAAGAAATACTCACCAGCGACGGGCAGTTCAGCCTCCAGGCGAGTGGCGATGCGAGGCTGGAGAGCCTGCAGCGCGTGCTCGCCGCGATACCCGGCAAGCACGCAGAAGGTCACGATGCTGCGAGCGATCTGCACTACACCGCCACGCGCCTGCGCGGGCCGGGCTGGTTCTTCGTGAGCACGCTGCCGCGCGCGGAACTGCGGCGCGGGGCGTTTGGCTCCGCGCAGTGGGTGCTGTGGAGCGGGTTGGCGTCGCTGGTGGTGCTGCTGGGCGTGTTCGCCGTGATCCTGCGGCGGCAAATCGCGCGGCCGCTGGCGGAACTCACCCGGGCCACGCATCAGATGCGCGGCGGCGATCTCACGGCGCGGGCGGATGTGCCGCGGAGGGACGAACTCGGCGCGCTGGCGTCCGCTTTCAATGACATGGCCTCCGCCGAGACCGAACGTGATGCCGTGCTGGAACGCCTCGTGACCGAGCGCACCGCGGAACTCACTGACGCCAACGCACGCCTCGCCGATGCCGGCGACGAAGCCCTGCGCTCGCTGGCCCGGGAAAAGGAACTCGGCGAGATGAAGAGCCGCTTCGTGAGCACCGTGAGCCACGAATTCCGCAATCCGCTCGCCATCATCCTCTCGTGCAGCGACGTGCTCCAGCGCATGGGCGACAAGCTTCCTGACGAAATGCGCCGCGAGCAGATCACCGGCATCCAGACCAGCGTGCGCCGCATGGCCGACATGATGGAGGAAGTGCTTCTCCTGGGCCGCGCGGAAGCCGGACGGCTCGTCTTTGAGCCGGAGGATGTGGACCTCTCTGTCTTCTGCCGCCGGATCGCGGATCAATTGATCTCCGCCACCGCGGAACGCTGCCCGGTTCACCTTCACGCGCCGGAGCACTTCCCCGCGCGCGCCGACCGCAGCCTGCTGGAGCACATTCTCCACAACCTGCTCTCCAATGCCGTGAAGTACTCACCGTTTGGCAGCCCCGTCACCTTCCAGCTCGAACGCGACGACAGCGAAGCCGTCCTCACCATCACCGACCACGGCAGCGGCATCCCCGCCGCCGACATGGAACAGCTCTACGAACCCTTCCATCGCGGCAGCAACGCCGGCGCCATTCCCGGCACCGGCCTCGGCCTCGTCATCGTAAAACGCTGCGTCGAAGCCCACGGCGGCACGATCCGCTGCGAAAGCAGCGAGGGGCGCGGCACCACCTTCACCGTCCGACTTCCCATCTCCGCCAGCCCATGAAAACCATCCTCATCATCGAAGACGAAGACCTCGCGCGAAAGAACCTCGCGCTTATCCTCGGCATGGAAGGCTACCGCGCCCTCACCGCCGCCGACGGACGCGAGGGCATCGCCGTGGCGCTCAATGAAAAGCCAGACCTCATCGTCTGCGACATCACCATGCCCGGTGCCGACGGCCTCACCGTGCTCGCAGCAGTGCGGAAGAATCCCGGCACCAGCGCCACGCCCTTCATCTTCCTCACCGCGCGCAGTGACCGCGCAGACCTGCGCAGCGGCATGAACCTCGGCGCAGACGACTACCTGACAAAACCCGCTGCCGCCTCTGAAGTGCTCGCCGCCATCGCCGCGCGCTTTGAGCGCGAGACCCTCCGCCCCGCCAGTGGCGGCGCGCCGGACTTTTCCAGCAGCCTCCCGCTGGAATCACTCGGCCTCACCCCGCGCGAGGCGGAAGTCCTCCTCTGGATTGCGCAGGGCAAAGCCAACGGCGAGATCGGCCTCATCCTCGACACAAGCGAGCACACGGTGAAAAAGCACCTCCAGCACATCTTCGAAAAGCTCGGCCTCGACAGCCGCCACGCCGCCGCCATGACCGCGCTCGATGTTCTCACCGGTCGCGTCTGATTCAGACACTCGCGTGCGTAGTGCGACGCGTGCGCCGGGAGGCCAGCCAGAGCCAGAGGGGAACGCTGCACAGCAGGCTGCCGGCGAGAGACAGCAGGATGAAGACGGGCCAGCCGGGGCGCTGGCGGCTGCGGTGAATGAGCCATGCGAGCAGCGCCATGAGGCCGGTGGCTTCGATGAGGAGCATCTGCGTCACTGGCTGCCGCATGGCGGCGAGCAGGGCGGCGAAGCCGGAGACCGCCAGCCAGAGGAACCAGCCATTGGGCCACACGGCGCCGGCGGCGGCGATGAGGAGCAGAGCTGCGCGGACGCGCGGAGTAAGCGGGATCGGATTCATGGTGAACTATGGAGCGAGCGGGCGGATGACTTCCACTCTGAAGAAGCGACGCGCAGCCCCGCCGGGGATGGGCGCGCTGCCTGTGATGGGCGCGCTGCCTGTGATGGGCAGGCCCTGAGCACTGGAGAAGAGGGCGCTGCCGGTGGGCTGCCAGCTTCCGGGGGCGAGGTCGGGCGAGGCGAGGTTGCGGTAATGACGCGAAGGGCGGACGGTCCAGCGCAGGTGCTGCAGTTCCAGGCCGAACTGCTGCGTCCGCCAGGTGGCGAGCACATCGAAGTGGTCGGCGGCACTCAGTGGATCGGTGTCGGCGAGGAATTCATCGGCGTCGGTGAAGCCGTCGCCGTCTTTGTCTGCGGAGGCATTCAGCACTGTCAGGCTGCCGGCGCGGTCGTGCTCCCACACGTCGCTGAGGCCGTCGGCGTCGGTGTCGGTGATCTGGAGCGACTCCGTGCGCAGGCCGGTGCCGCCGAGTTTGATCCAGCCGGTATTGGCGCTCCACGCACAGCCGGCGAAGTCGCCAGTGCAGAGGTCGAGGCGCGGGAGGTTGGCGTCGGCGGGCGAGGCCCAGCCGAAGTTGATCCAGCCAATGTTCGCGCCCCACGCGAGGCCGCTGAGATTGCCGTCGCCGTCGAGATTCACGCCACTGTCGGAGCCGTCGGGAGCGTATTTGAGCGAACATTTTCCCGGGCCGCTGCCGAAGGCGACCGTGGAGATGTCCCACGCGGCACCGTTCCATGCACGGCGGGGGCAGTCCAGGTTTGTCGCGTGCCGCTGAGGGCGGAGGGGTGCTGCCGGTGCTGCCCGGGATATCCGCGACCGCCGCCGCGCTGCCTCACAGCGCGCGGATGCGGAGGAACAGCCGCGGCAGTCCGGCGGGCGGCGTCCATTGCAGCGAGAGCTGGCCATTGGCGTCGGCGGCGCGGGTCTGGACGGCCTGCCAGGCGGTGAGGTCTTCGCTCATTTCCAGCGCGTAGCTGAATCCGGGAAGGCCCTCGCCGCTGGCGGTGACGGGGTTGTGCGCCGGATCCTGCATCCATCCGCCGAGGCTGATGACCGGGTCTTCCGGCGCGGGCGGCGGGACGCGGGTGAGAGTCACGTCATTGCCGTCGCCGCCGGTGTAGCTGATGCGCATGAGCGCAGTGCCGAGGAATTGCTGGCCGCCTTCCGGGAGGGTGGAGAAGGTGCCGTTGATGGCATCGCTGCCGTCGTTGGCGAGGATGACGACGGGCTGTCCGTAGGCGGGCGCGGGGCCGCTGAGCACGAGCGCGGCGCTGTTGAGGTCCACGGTGCCGGTGACCTGGAGTTGATCCAGCGCGCTGCCGTTGCTCTCCACATGGAAGGCGGTGCCGGGCCGCAGGGCGACGCTGCCGCTTTGGAAAATACCGGGCGCTCCGCCGGGGGCGAGCGTGCCGCCATTGAGTGCGCCCACGCTGCGCACGCAGCCGGTGCCGGTGAGCGTGCCGCCATTGAGCGCCACGGCAGGTCCAAACGGGAACGCGGCGGCGGGCAGGTCGTTCCATTCCAGCGTGCCGGCGTTGAGGGTCAGCTCCACATCCGCGTGATCAGCGGCGGCGCCGTCGAGCACTCTGAGTTTGCCCGCGCCGCTGCACGTGAAGCGCGCACCGGTGGCGGGGCCGTGGGCGAGAGTGCCGTCGAATTCCAGGTCCGGCTCGGCCGCGCCGTTGGCAGTGATCCACGCCACAGGCGCGGAACCGCCCACGATGGTGCCGGTGATGAACGAGGGCTGCGCATGAGCCAGCGTCTCGATGCTGCCAGTGACGGTGAGCGGTGCGTAAGCGCGCGCAGCTCCATTGTTCAGGCGCAGCGCGGCGATGGTCTCCGGCGCGTGGAAATAGACGGCGCTGTCCGCGGCTTCCACGGTCGCGCCGTCGGCGATCTGCTGCGCGGTGTCCACTTCCAGGCGTCCGCTGTTCACCGTCACGCTGCCCGGCAGGGAGACGGTGCCGGCGGTCTTGGCCGCATGAACATAGGAATGATCGAGCATGGTCGCGCCGGTCCATGTGTTCGCGGCGCTGCCTTTCAGATAGGTGTCGCCGCCGCCTTCAAAGCGCACGCTGCCAGAGCCGGCGATGACGCAGTCCAACTGCAGCTTTTGAAAGGCCGGGGCAATGAAGCGCGCGTTCTGTCCCGTCTGCGTATAGAGCGGGCCGGTCCAGCGGGTATCGCCAGCGCAGCGCAGCGCGCCGGAGATGTCGGCGGTGTTGGTGAAGTCAGGATAAGCTCCCCCCGGCATGCCGGTGACGAGCGTGGCCGGCGCATCAATGCCCACGAGGCCCGGCCCCAGGCGATTGGGCTGCACGGCGCGGAGTTCGCCTTCATACACGCGCACGCCGCCGCTGTGCGCGGAGGCGGCATCGAGGAGCACGGGGCCGCTGCCCGATTTCGCCAGCAGGCCCGCGCCGGCCAGGGGAATGCGGCTGGTGAGCAGCGCGGCGGCGCTGTCGTTTTGCAGCAGGAGCACATTGCTGGAGAAGGGCTGGGGCATCGGCGCGGGCGGCTCGAGGAGAAGATCGCCGCCGCTTTGCAGCCGCACGGTGGTCGTCTTTGAGGCCGCGGCGGGCGCGTGGAGCGCGAACTTCACCGCATTCGCCGCCGCGCCGGCGGGAGCCTGCTGCACGATGCGGTCGGTGATGTGGAGCGCATTGCCCGTGATGCTGTATCCGCCCGCCGTGAAGCGCACGAGATGCAGCGGATAGCCCTGGGCGAAGGTGTTCACGTTCGCCTTCTTCGCCGCAGGCACGTCGGGGAACTGCACGCTGTCGCCGGGCCGGGGCGCGATGTTGCCTGACCAGTTGCCCGGCGTGCTCCAGAAGGTGTCCACGGCACCAGTCCACACGCGCTCCACGCCCGTGGGCAGCACGCCGGTGGTGGTGAGCGTCACGTCATTCCCGGTGCCCCCCGCATAGCTCACGCGATACTGCACGCCGCCCTGCGTGAGCGTGCTGCCCTCCGGCAGTCCCGCGAAAGTGCCGCTCACAGCATTCATGCTCTGATTGTCCACCAGCGTGATCACCTGGCCGACATACGGCACATAGGCCGGGTGAAAGGTGAGGCCGAGCGTGCCGCCGCCGGCGGTGAATCCACCCTGCGTCACCAGCAGCGTGGAGCCGCCCGGCGATCCGCTGGTGATGTAGGAATTCACGGACGCCGCGGCATTGAGCTGCGCGCTGCCCGTCACCGTGAGCGTGCCGCTGTTGTTCACGCCCGGCGTGATGCTGCCGCCGCTCAGCGTCACGTTGAGCACCGTGCCCGTGCCGCCGAGGTTGCCGGTTCCGCTCACGTTCACCGGCTTCGCCATCACGGCGTGATTGCACAGCACTGTGCCCGCCGTGAGCGAGAAGCCGCCGCCCTGCGGCATCGCGCCGTTGATCTCCATGCGCCCGGTGCCGTTCTTCACGAGGTTGCCCAGCCCATTCACCGGACCATCGAGTTGCAAAATACCCGCGCCCGCGACGGTCAGCGTCTTCGCATTGAGAACGACCTCGCGGTTCAGCTCCAGCGTCGCCCGGCTGCTGTTCACGCTGAACATCGAAGCCGTATCCAGCTTCACCGCCACATTGAGCACCACGGATCCCGTGGCCGTGAAGTCCGCGGCCAGCGTGCCCGACACACTGACCGGTTCCTCATGCAGTTCGTAACCCGGAGCCTGAAAAATGAGGCCCTGCAAATCGCTGAACTGCGTGCCAAGATTCTGCAGGATCGGCCCGGTGTAAGTCGCGCCGGCGGGAAACACCGCGAGGTCGCCGCTTTCTGCATCAATGCCGCCGGACCAGTTGGCGCCATTGCTCCAGTCGTGCTGGAATGGCCCCGCGGGAGCCGCGCCGGTCCATGTGCGGATGGCGGAGAATGCCGGTGCTGCGGCGGCGAGCATGGCGAGGAGAGAGAGGAGTGTTCGTTTCATGGTGATGGTGATGGGTTGGTGTTTGGTTGAGTTCGTGGAGAAATCCGTGTGGAAGGATGGCGTCTGCTTCAGTTGGAAAATCCGGCGGCCATGTTTCGCGGATCATAGAATTTCCGCGGGGTGGCGGCGGGTTCGGGGAAGGCGAAGCTCATCGCGCCGCCACTCCCGGCGCTGGCGTCGGCGAGCGGCGTCCAGAGTTGCAGGTCGGTGGAGGATTCGAGCGTGTAGTCCAGTCCCGGGGGCTTTGGGCCGGATTCCAGTTATCGGCATCGGACCAGTTGTTGTTGAGCGGATCCCCGCCGCTCCAGGTGAGACTGGCGGCGGAGAGCGGAGCGGCGGGCAGGGTGAGCAGGAAGGCGAGGATGAGTGGAGTGAGTTTCATGTGGTTGAGAGTTGAGAGTTGAGAGCGGGCCGCGTGGCGGCGGTCTGCGCTGCGAACGTGAGTCCACCATTCCGCCGCCGGGCGGATCCCGCGATAGTCGCCGGGTAGTAGCGGGCTAAGAGGATCAGGTTAGCCGCCCGTAGCGCGGAAGAACTATGGCGCGCCGGCACTAACGCTCTGGCCGCAGCCAATGGCGACGCTCACAGCCTTGAGCTGGAAGGCGTGTGGACCCGGCCAGGGGCGATGGCGGCGCGGAGCTGGCGGGTGAAAGAAGCTCTTGAGCCAGCCCCGGCCACCGCGGCTACGGCAGCACCTCCACCTTCATACGGTAGAAGGCTGCGGGAGTCGGATAGGCCGTGGTGTGGCGGACGGCCACGTCTCCTGTCTCCGGCCCGACGTAGGGGAGCCAGGCGCCGCTCCACGCGCCGGAGCCGCTGCGCTGGCAGAGGGTGGACCACCAGCCGGGCTGCATGTTGGGCGAATACTGGAAGGTCAGGCGCAGGTCGGTCTTCGCTGGATAGGGGAAATTGCAGATGATCTCCGGCCGGCTCCCGGGGGACGCGTAAATCCTCAGCCGCTTCACCGAGGCGGCATCGGTGGGATCGGTGTTCTGCGCGTATTCCATGAGGTTCGCCACCCCGTCGCCATCGGAGTCGGCGGTCAGGGATTGCGTGGTGTTGCCGAAGTAATCCTGACGGAATTCCGGTGCCGATTCGAGGGTCGGCCTGAAGCGCAACACGATGCCGAATGGCTGCGGCCCGACAACATAGCTCCCGCCCACCCACAGCCGCCCGTTCCGGTCCATGACGCACGCGGCGGTTTGTCCCATGTTATTCCAGCCGGGGTCGAATGATCCTTGCGTGACGAAGTCCGGCGCGCCCAGCACGCCATCCGCCGTCGCACCATTCGCACGCGTCGCGGCATTGTTGAACCACAGCACACGCGCTCCGGAGAAGTCGCAGGCGTAGAGCCGGCCGGCATTGCTGACGGCCAGGCCCGCGCATATCCCGTTCGAGGCCGTGGGAGTGGCGGGGGTAGTGCGGGTGATGAAATCGGGCTGGAGCAGCACGCCACTGGCGGCAGATCCGTTGGCTTTGGTGCTGACATTGTCAAAGCGCAGCACGCGGTGGTTGCCCCTGTCGGCCACCCAGAGCCGGTTGTTGCTCACCACCAGCGCCGAGGGCCCCACTACATGCTGGACGCCGACACCCGCGCTGAGGAAATCCGGCTGGCCGAGCACCCGGTCGGCAGCGCTGCCATTCGGCTTGGCCCTCGCATCGTCAAAAGAAAGGACGCGATTGTTGGCATAGTCAGCCACCCACAGGCGGGTGATGGGCTTGAGCTGGGCGTTGTAAGCAATTTCCGCCGTCACAGTGAAGGGAGTGTTCATGCGGTCCGCGCCCAGCGCCGGGGAGCCATGAGTGAAGTCCGCCTGGCCAAGCACGGCATCCGCCGCAGCACCCGCCGGTCTCGCCGCCGCGTTGTCGAACCGCAGCACGCGGTTATTGCCGCGGTCCGCCACCCAGAGTGTCCCGTCGGTGGAAACACAAAGGCCAGTGGGCTCCTGCATTCTCCCCGCGACAATGGTGAGGGGATTGCTGCCGGCGTCAATTCTCGACTGCCCGAGCACCCCCGCCGGAGGCGACCCGCTGGCCAGCGAGGCCGCATTGTCGAACCGCAGCACGCGATGGTTTCCAGTATCCGCCACCCAGAGCCGGCCCTGCGCATCCATCGCCAGGCCCGTCGGCTCATTCAGCCCGGACGGGAGCGGCTGAGGGCCGGCACTCTGAAAATCCAACTGCCCCAGCACCGCCTCCGGCGCGGCCCCATCCTCCAGCGAGGCGGAGGAGGCAAAGCGCAGGATGCGATGCTTCAGAGTATCCGCGACGAAGAGTTTGTGCGAGACAGGGTCCACCGCCATGCCCATAGCACGGAGCGAGCCATACCCGCCGGAATAGGACAACGCGTCGCCCAGCGAGCGATCGGCCAACTGGCCACTCTTGAAATCCGCGCGGGCGGCGGCGGTGAGAAGGACCTGCAGAGTGAAGAGATGCGGCAGAAGCCGGCGGCTGAGCGTGGCGAGTTTCATAAATTTGATGAGGATGGGCGCTGAGGGAGTGGAGTGAGGCGGGCGATTCCTCCCCGCCGCCCGCCGCACGGAGCAGCCCACTGCATTGGCTCCGGCGGCGAACGACTGAGGTGTGTGCAGCACCGGTCACGGCGCTGCGGTGTGCCATTTCGGTCACGCCGGCATCATTCACGCATCCCGCCCTTATCACGATAGTCGCAGGGGATTAGCCGCCTAAGAAGTCCGGGCTAGGCGCAGGCAGTGCGGATGGGCTATTGCTGCCCCAGCTTCTCCCGCGCGATGAGCGTGGCGGCGTGGCGGCGTGGCGGTTGTCCGCGCCGGGTTTGTTGAAGACGTTGCTGAGGTGGACCCTGATCGTATTCGCCGCGGCACCGAGGATGAACGGCGTGCCGCAGATGGTGCGGTCCTATCTCAAAGTGTGCAGCACGGCGTGGCCGTCCATGCCGGGTATCATGACATCACAGAGAATGAGGTCAGGCTTCTCCTCCTGCGCGAGCGCGAGGCCGGCGAGGGACAGCGCGATGAAGGCGGGCCAGCCGGGGCGGCGGCCGCATTTATGAATGAGCCTGGCGAGCAGCGCCATGAGGCCCGTGGCTTCGATGAGGAGCATCTGCGTCACTGGCTGCCGCAGAGCGGCGGGGAGATTGATCTTCGCCGGCTCCGGCAGCGTGCCCGGGCCAACGACGCGGGCGGAGGTGGTCTTGAGAACAAACCCGGGATCAAGCGTGTCCGCTGCGTGATAGGCGATGGCCGCCTCCATCTCCACGAGATCGCCCAGAGCAGGGCGCAGCGCCGGATCCGGCGGCTCGATAATGACGCCCGCCGCGTCCTGCTGCAGACAGAAATCCCCTGCCCGGCTGGTGAAGATGACCGTGCCGCGGAAGCGCATCGGCGTCGCCGTGGTGCGCGCGGGATCGGTGAGCACGCGATGGACCTCCGCGATGGAACTGAGCGGCACCTCCTGCGCCATGAGGGGCCCGCGCACGGCGACCAGCGCCAGCCAGCACAGGACGCGCGCGCATCGGAGGAGTCGGCTTGCTCTCACAATCATCGCCGCACTCAAAGGCCGCGAATGCCTCCGCCCGCAACCTTTTCCATGGGATGTCGCCGGGGAACTGGCGGCAACGAAACACCCGCCGGGATTGCTCCGCGGCGGGTGAGTTGGGTGTGTGTGGTTTGGAGCGGGGGGATTACTTCACGCGGTACCTGCATCCGCCAGGAAGCCGCTTTCAGTTCCCTATCGCGATGCAGTTCCAGGTGATGGTGTAGTTCACCGGGTTAGGGCTTGTGTTCAGCAGCCTGGCCTTGGCGCCGGTGGCCGTGGCTCCGTAGAGCACCAACTGCACCCGGTAGAGCTCTCCCGTAGTTCCGCCCGTCACATCTATGTCGCCTACCAGGATCGTGGGCGGGCTGGTGAACCCAGCGGAGGCAAATCCAATGGCACCCTCCGCCGACAACCCATGCCCGCCCAGCACGGCACCAAAGGTGGCGGTCGTGAACTTAAATATCTTCAAGTTGGTCCCGTTGCTGGCGTTGTAGGCCACTCCCTTGCCGTTATTCACGGTCAGGGCACCGAAGATGCTCCCGGCACCCCCGGCACTGACCGTCCCTGTGGCTGTCACATTCGCGCCGGCGGTCACATTCCCCGTCGCGGCCACGTTGCCTCCTGCAGTGACGTCGTCCGTCGCGATGACATCCGCATCGGCGCGCAAATTTGTCTGGCTCCGAATGGTCCCGACGACATCCAGATAATAAGAGGGGGTGGAATCGCCGAGGCCAAGGAAGCCGCTGGAATAATATAAGTTCGAATCCCCCAGAGAGTTAGCGGTGTCAAAGTAGGGAAACCGTCCGGTGGTGCCGGACACTGCCAGCGTGGTATCCGAAGTTTTAGCATGGTGCGCATAGGGCACGCTGAGCATCTGCTGCGTTCCCAGATCCGCAAAGGCCGTGCCGCCCACCGGGTCCACTTCCACTTTGAGAAAGTGCAGAAAGTTGGCCCAGTCGAGGGTCGTGAAACTGCCCTGCACCAGCACCCCGGCACCGATCTTGATGCTGAACTGCCCCCCGGCGGTGGTGGTCGTGAGGTGCACCTCCTGGTAGGCGATGACGCCATTGATCGTCGAGCGCAGGATGCTGGCCCTGACTCTGACCTGCTGGTTGGAAATCGGCGTGCCGTCCGCCTTCCTGGCTACGGCCTGGTAGTTGATAGCCTCCGGCACGGCGGCGGTGGCGGGCTGGGGGTGGCAGAGCAGCGCGGCGAGGATCAGCGGCAGGGCCGCGAGGAGACGTTGTATGGCAGTGTGTGTTTTCATGATGGCAGTATTGGGTTGGTGGATCAGAAAGGATGGGGTGGCTCATTTCGGGCCGGAGAGGCCGATGCGGAGCCGCAGGAAGGCCGGAGCATTCCCTGTGTAGAGCGCGGAGAAAGTGGTGGCATCGTTGAGGACGACAGTGACGCCCTGCGTACTCCAGGTTTGCAGATTCGTGCTCACCTCTGCGCTCCAGACCAGGTCGCCGGCAGTGCTCCCCTTCGGCATCGTGATGAGAATCTTCCCACCCGGGCCGACGCTCACCACAGGTCTGGCCTGACTGGCTGCGGAGAGTGGATCTGTCCCGAAGGCATATTCCAGGAGGTTCACGACTCCATCCCGGTCTGAGTCGCCCAGCGGCCCCTGCGTGAGGCTCCGCGCCGCGCTCCAGTGATCATAGCTGGAAGGCTGCTGAAAGCCTGCGGTCAGCCTCGTGGAGCCGGAAACGCCGCCGTCCACGAACGCCTCGCCCAGCGTGTAGCTCAGGCAGATACCGCCGCCCGTGGTCACGCCCCCGGCGGAAGCTGTGACCGTGCTGTCAATGGATTGCGCCATCACCGAACCCCCTGTGAAGCAGGAGGCGATGAGGATTTTCGTCAGCGTTAGCGCCGCACCATTGGAGAGATTGTGTTTCGGAAGTTTCATGGTTTTTGTTTTTGGGAATTACATCCCTGGAGAGTCCGGAGGGCATTCAGTCAACGCCGCGGCGCTCCGCAGGTACGCAGGCTTTATCACACAGATTCGACGCCGGGTATAGCACTAAGGTCTTAGGCCGGCGTGTTTTTTGTATCCGGCTAAAGTCGGATGGTGCCATCGCCCGCAGCTCGACTTTCCAAAGTCGAGTTCCCGCGGCACTCGACATTGGAATGTCGAGCTACGATTTAATCAGTGGTTCCATAGAGGGGTTGCCAAGAGTAGTTTCCGGCCCCCGGACCCCGGAGGGGTTCTCCATGAATAGCACCCGAACCGGGGGCCGGTGTGGAACCGGGATTAACTTCCGTTACGGGATCGTCCTCGTCGTCGTTCTCGTCCCTCGTCCTCGAGATCGTTCGACTTGCGCCACTCGCCCGGATTCGAGGACGAGCACGA
>JANOZA010000817.1:0-6901 GCA_031429155.1 Verrucomicrobiota bacterium
CGCTTCACCGCAGCCGAACTCCGCACGGCCCTGGAGGAATGCCTCAAAGCCAACCGCCGCCTCGTCACCTCCAGTTTGGATCCAAAGATTGTGCTCAACCAACTGCTCTTCCGGGTGCTGGCAGGGAAAAATTGAACACAATCTTGGGATCCAGGCTGGAGGTGACGAGGCGGCGGTTGGCTTTGAGGCATTCCTCCAGGGCAGTGCGGAGTTCCGCCGCGGTGAAGCGGGTGGCTTCCTTCGCGGCGAGAAAGAGCGGATACACATTCAGCCCGCTGCCGTCCTTCTTCTTTGGCAGACGGGCGGTTTCTTTGGCTGGCAGCCGTTCGAGCGCGGCAGCATAGCTGCCGTAGGCGTGGCCGGGTTTTATCTTGTGGCGTTCCTCAATTTGCTTCGCCGAGCAGAGATTCCGCACCTTCGGCACGATGGCCGCGAGGAGGATGCCGATGGCTGATTCATTTTCTTCCAGCAATTGATCCACGAGCGCGAGTGCATAGGCGAGTTGACGCTGGCCGATGGCATTACCGAGTTCAAAAATGACGCCGCCTTTTGATTGCGAAACGATGGCCCGGACATCGTCAGGTCTCACCCGTCGTTCTTCGCCGAGGTAGAGATCGAGTTTCTCCAGTTCGTTGTCTATCTGACGCGTGTCCTCTCCGGCGAGGGCGGTGAAGAGTTCCATGGCTTCGCGATCGAAATCGAGACCATATTCGTCCGCCCGCTGCTCCACCAACTGCCCCACCTGTTCCTCCCAGCCCGGCTTGCTGGTATCAATGAGGTCAAAGACTTCGAGGTTGGCGAGCTTCTTAAGGCCGAGGAAGAACGAGCGGCGCTTGTCCACCTCGCTGGCGCTGAGGACGAATTGCACGTCTGGCGGGACGCCGGCGGTCAGCAGGGAGAGGAGTTCATCCAGCGCGCCGATTGTCGTCTGCGCTTTGCCGGTGACATTGTCGGCGAGAAACGTCGCGCCTTTGAGCCAAACAACTTTGCCGCCGCCAAAGAACGGCAGTGTTTGAATCGCCTCCATGGTGTTCCGCACGATTCTCGCCGCGTGGTCGGCGTTGTCCGCGCCGCCTTCGATGATCTCCAGACCAAACTCCCCGGCCTCCGGCGGCGTGAGTTCGCGCGTCTTATTCAGCGCAGCTTCCTTCACGCGCAGGTCATCCGTCCCGACCCATGCCCAGACATTGGAGGAGACGGCAGATTCTTTGGATTTGGCAGTTTTCTTGGCGGGCACGCGGCGAGTAAGAGCAGACGCTTCGTTCCGTCCAGGGCGTATGCCGGGAGTGTTGGATTAAGTAATCACTTTTCGCGTCTTCGCAGAGGGCTGCCAATTCCGAGACCGGCGCTCCTCACTCTACCACGAGCACGCCCCGCATGACGCGCCAGTGGCCAGGGAAGCTGCAGATGTAGGGATAGCGGCCCGGGGCGGAGGGGGCTGTGAAACTCAACTCCGCCTGCCGCTGCGGCTGCACCAGAGGAGTGGCGTGGAGAACCTTTTTCGACTCCGGAATGAATCCCTTGGCGAGTCCGTCAGGCAGAGCCGCCATTTGATCGGCAAGCGCTCCGATCTCATCTTCAGACCCGGGAGCGAGAATGAGGAAATTGTGGAGCATGAGGTCCGGGTTTTGGAAGATGAGACGCACTTTGCTGCCGGCTTTGGCGTGCAGTTCTGCGGGCGCAAAAAGCATTTTGCCGGGCACGGCCTGGACCCTGAGCGCGTCCCCGAGTTCCTTGTTAGCCTGATCAAACCGGGCCGAAAAGGCGAGCAGGCCGGCAGCATCGGCTGCGAGGCTGGCTTTGGTAAGCGGCTGGCCAAGCGGATCAAAAAGGTGGACGGCGGGCGGGGCGCCTCGCAGCTTCCTGAAGTTGATTTCGATAACATTCAGGCCGGCATTGAGTTCAAGCTGCGGTTGCTGGTCGTTGCTCCACATCGAGTCGGATGAGAGCAACTGCACGCCATTCAAGGTGATGTCGAGATATCCATAGTGGACGGCGAGGACCGCAGATTGCGCAGCGTCGGATTGAAGAAAGGTGCGATAGACACCATCGCCGTGAGCGGGCCCGCCGGCGGTGGCATCCCAGGCGACTGGGGGGACGCCGTCTTTGCCTTCCAGCCAGAGCCAGTGTCGCACCCGGGTTGCGGGGGCCATCTCCAGCACCGGCATGGAGCGTCCTTTGGCAGGCTTGGTTCCGTGCTTCAGGTCGTCCATCATGCGCTTCACGTCAGCATTGCTGGTGGGGATTTCACTCAGGGCCTGCTCAATGGCGGGCTGGCCGGGGCGCCGGTGGGCTACGGCGTCCACCACTTCCATCTGCACGCGGGGATGCGGGTCACTGGCCATCCGATGGAGGATTTCAGTAGCATCGGGAAAACGGTCGGCCTGGAAGCGCAGCATTCGCACCGCAGCCGCACGGTGCAGTGTGGACGTGGACTTCAGCAACTCCGCGAGCAGCGCAGGACGTGTCTCGCCGAGACCCTCCGCGACGAAGACCGCTTCCAGTGCGGCCTGGTCGAACTCCGGACTCTTGCGATCTAGCCCTGCGATCCAGCGATCCAGCGCCGGCAGCATCGCTGCGCCGGACTTCCGGAGTTCGATGCGAACGTGATGCCGCACGATGTCCTGTGGATGGAGCAGCAGCGCGAGCAATTCGGGAACCCCGTTGCCTTCGATCCGCGGGAAATCTTTCACCACTGGTTTCGCATCGTACACCGCGCGCCAGATCCGACCATGGTCGTGATCCCAGTGAGGGTCCCGCATCGGGTGTTGCGCGTGACCAATGATGGAACTGCAGAAGTCTGAAATGTAGAGAGCGCCGTCGAACCCGAAGGCCAGATCAGCCGGTCGAAACGCGGCGTTTTGCGAGGACACTACATCCAGACGGGCCGAACCATGCACGCTGCCGCTGTCGAAATTGTATTTGGTGAGGGAGACCGTATAGCTGCCGAGCAAAGCCGCGGAGGCCATGCCCTGCTGATAGTCGTCCGGAAAATTCGGACTGGAGATGCTCGCCGCCGCCGAGCCCTTTCCGTAGCCGAGAGTATTGCCGTGGTTGAACGGGTGATAGACTCCCAACGGCGTCCATGTGAGCGGCAGTGCGTCGAGCACGACGCCATCACCGTACATCTGGAAGAAGTTGCCCGTGCGGTCATAGGTTATCTTCCACGGGTTCGGCGTTTGGCTTTGCCACTCGGTCTCGACGCGTCCGTTGCGTGGATTCAGCCGGTAGGTCGTGGCGTCAATGCCGCGCACCACTCCGAACGGCGTCTCGATCTGCGAACGGTGGAACACGCCGTCGCAGAACATCACGTGGCCGATGGGATCAGTGGCGATCATTCCGCCATGATGCGAGTCAGTGACGTCAATTCCGCGCAGCAGTTCGCGATTCGTGTCAGCTTTCCCGTCGCCGTTGGTGTCGCTCATCAGCCAGAGTTTCGGCTGCTCGGAAACGATCACGCCCATCTCAGAAAAGGCGACGCCATCCAGCGCGTCCAATCCTTCAACGAATGTCGTACACTTGTCTGCCTTGCCGTCGTGATTCCTGTCCTCCAGCACGACGAGCCTGTCCTGCGGCGGCAAGCCGGGCACGGTGTGGGGAAATGACGGCATGGTCACGACCCACAAGCGTCCGCGGGCATCGAAGGCGATCTGCACCGGGTTTTTCAGCTCGGGAAACTCCACTTCGGAGGCGAAAAGATTCACCGTATAGCCCGGCGCCACTTTGAACTCTGCCTGCGTCTCTGCGGGTGGCTTGATGACTCCAGTGCTCTTACCGTCGTCGTGCCCCTTGATAGGCGGCATCGGCGGCAGCCAGGGCAGGGGAATGCTGGAAAATGACCGCGCAGCAGAGCGCGTCAGCTCATGGACGACCGCCTCCGTCGCGGCGATCATCTGATGGTAGCGAGGGATCTCGGCCTTGTTTTCCTCGGCCCGCTTCCGCACGCCGTAATACAGATCCGCGTTCTTCGGCCGCACGACTTCCGCTACGTAGTAAGCCTTCCTCGCCACTGCCTTCGACACATCCGGCACCCGCGCGACATCCACTGCGGTCAGAGCGCTCTCACCCAGCAGCGCACGCGCGATGACCTTCGCCATGGCATGATTGCCCGCGTCATTGAGGTGCAGCCCATTCGCAGTTAGACGTTCCTTTGCGCCCGTGTAGGCATCGCGGCTCGCGGTGAATAGATCCACGAACCGCGCGCCGCGTGTCTTCGCCTCATCGCCGATGGCCTGCGCGTATTCGGCAAGGTCGCCATTCCGCGCAGCGCTGTCCTGTCCGGTGAATCCACTCTCCACCGCCGTGGGCGCGAGCAGCACCAGCTTCGCACCCGGGTGAAGCCGGGCGAGTTGATCAAGATAAGCCGTCAGTTGCGTCCGGAAATCCTTCAGCCCCGCCGCGCCGGCGAATGATTCATTCATGCCAAAGCCGACGACCACACAATTCGCCGGCCACTGGGTGAGCAGCGACTTCATGTGCTCCCCGTATCCCTCCGGGCGGAGCCGGTAGCCCACTTCATCGCCCGTCCATGCGAGGCTGCGAAAGTGCAGACCTTTGTCAGGATGCGCCAGTTGCACCAGTGCCTCCAGTTCCCCGTGCTCGCCCAGCCGTTCGACCATCGAGTTGCCGTAAAGCAGAATGGTGTCGCCGGACCGCAGCGGAATTTCAGCCCGCGCCAGGGTAGTGGGAAGAAGAGCGAAGGCCAGCGCGGCAACGGCGCGCGTCCAGTGGAGGGGGGAGATTGTGGGCATGGTGATCGTTTAGAGAGTTGGCGGCGGAGCAAATCCTGTTTAAGCGGGCGACCATAGGCGACGGCAGTTCGTATCCGCAATGATGGCGTTTCCGCCGGGGGCGAAATTTATCCTGCGACAAAGACACTGCCCGATAGTGGCCAGCCGGGCATGGCAGAGCGAAAGCCTAAGGCTGCGTAGCCCCGGTCATCGGCAGTTCCTGCACGCCGGGCATGGAGTGACCCGAGTCCCAGTTGGTGATCTTGATAGCCTCGCCCCGCAGCACGCCCGCACTCACCTCTCCTCCAGTTTTCTTTGGAACAAACAGCCGCTTCCCGTCCCGCCGGTCCACAAACCACGTGCCGTCACCCGCGCCGCGTGGTGCATTGCGGCCATAGCCCTTCGGAATGTAGGTCGCCGGCGAGTCTCCCACCCGTTCCCACAGCCTCATCCCGTTCCACTCGGATTCCGGCACCACCGGCAGTTTCCGGCGTGATGCGCGCGCGCGTAATTCCAGCGCCTTGTCCCCCGCTACAATCACCGGAGCGATCGGCAGCGCCAGCGCCCCGCACCCGGAATACAATATCGTTCCCGCTGTCAAAACGCCGCTGAGTATCAACACGGCGATCCCCCGGTGCCGGGGGCCGCGATCTCCGCGAATGGATTCGGAAAAGGAACAAAAGTTCATTGGCGGCACCGTGGGTTGTTTATGGGTTTGCGCAAGTGGCAGGCGCGTTGCTGAGACCTCGCAAGTGGACTGACTTCCTGGCCTCTTGGCCTGACTCTGGAGTCCGGAAAATTGACTTCACTGCCTTTTCCGCTACACTGCCGGGCATGAGCACCTTCGTCCTGGAAGTCCCTGAAGACACTTTCGCCTCCCTCCCGTTTCCGCCCGGAGACTTCGGGCGTCAGACGCTGCGGGCTGCGTGTGTGAAATGGGTGGAATCGGGCCGGCTCTCGCAAAGCAGAGCGTCTGAAATCTGCGGGCTCAGCCGGGAGGCGTTTCTGCGCGAAATGTCCGGCTATACGGTGACGCCGTTCCAGGAATCGGTGGAGGAAATGAAGGAGGCGCTGGCCCGTGGCTGAAGTTTGGATCGTCAATGCTTCGCCGCTCATCGTGTTGGCCAGGGCTGGTTGTCTTCATCTGCTGGAAGCCCTTGCTCCCATGGTGATCGTTCCGGGAGCGGTCGCACGGGAGATCGCGGCGGGTCCGGTAGAGGATCCGGCTCGCGTGTGGATTGAGAAGGACGGCATCCCCTGCATCTCTGCGGACCTTTCCGTGCCTGCCCGCATCGCAGCTCTCAATCTCGGGGCCGGAGAATCCGCCGTGCTCGCCCACGCACAGCACCATCCCGGCAGCGAAGCCATTCTCGATGACCTCGCGGCGCGTCGTGCGGCGGCGGCGCTCAGTATCCCGACACGGGGAACTCTCTCCATTATCCTTACCGCAAAGCAGCGCGGTCTGATCCCTGCAGCCGCCCCGTATTTCGCTCGCGTTGAGCGGGCGGGACTGTTCGTCAGTGCCAGTCTGCGCAGCCAGGCGCTCGCACTGGTGGGCGAATGAGGAGAGATTTTCTGAATTAGCTGTGGCCGCGGACCGGGACGGCGGGGCGGTTGCGAAACCTGGAGGCGCTCTCGACTCCCCGCGAGGTGCCCGGCGCGGATCCCGGCACGCCGAACATGAGCGAACTGCAGTCGGTCCATTTCACCATGCTCAGGGCGGACCAGGGCTCGCGTGTATGACAGTTTTCCAGTCTGTAGAGTCTGTAAACAGTTTCCCAGGGAACTGCTCCATTTATAGGTATCCTCCTGCACGGGAAATCAGGAGAACCGCGCGTTTGGTTACACCCCTTTTGAAATTATTTTTGCTCCGTGCCTTGATGGCTGCGGTTGATGAGAAACCGGGCCGCGGGTCCGCGTTTCCTCCCGTCATGTTCCCTCCCGCCAGCCGCCGTCAGTTTCTCTCCCGCATGGGCTGCGGGTTTGGCGCGCTCGCGCTGGAGGCGATGATGCAGCAGGGCAGGGCGGCGAAGTCGCCGGTGATCATTGATCCTGTCGGCCCGATGCGGGCGCGGCTGCCGCATTTCGCGCCGAAGGCGAAGTCAGTCATCTTTCTCTACATGGTCGGCGGGCCGGGCTCCAATGACACGTTCGACTACAAGCCGCTGCTG
>JANOZA010000818.1:0-8283 GCA_031429155.1 Verrucomicrobiota bacterium
CGCCAAAGGCGTCGCCGCCGGAGTCCCCGCAGGTTCCAGCTCCCCGGGCGGCGGCACTCTGACTCCGTCCGGCGCGGCCGGCACTGGCACCGGCCTGCTCACCTGCGCCGGAAATCTCCTGCCTGTCACCGTGACACACCTCGCCTTTGAACTCGGAGGCACTACCGCCGCCACCCAACACGACCAACTCCAGGTCAACGGCACCGCCCTCGACCTCAACCGCTGCATTCTCGACCTCAGCCTCATCAACGGCTTCATCCCCGCCGCCGGCCAGACCTTCACCCTAATAAACAAGATCAGTGGCGGCAGTCCCACGCCGAGGCCCTTCGCGGGCAAGGACGAAGGCGTCACCTTCACCTCCGCCGGCCACCTTTGGAGCCTCACCTACATGGGCGGCGACGGCAACGATGTCGTCCTCACCGCGCTGGGAATCGCGCCCACGCTGGCGATCACGGCATTCACTTTCAGCCCCCCACCCGGCGGAGCCGCAGGCAAGCAGGTCACCGCCACCATCATCGGCCCGGCCAGCACGCTGGTGAATCTGCAAGCCTCCGACGACCTCGCCATCTGGACCATCATCGGCAGCAACTCCACGAGCGGTGCCGGCACCGCCAGCTTCAACGTCACCGACTCCGCCGCAGGGAACCGCCGCTTCTACAAATTCTCGATTCCCTGAAGCTCCCGTCAGTCCTCCTCGCCGGACCGGCCTTCCACAAACTGCTGCACGAGAGGATCGCTGGATGCGAATAGTTCCGCCGGCGTACCGATGAAGTAGGCCGTGCCGTCGCGCAGATAGATCACGCGGTCAGCCACCGTGCGGACACTTTTCATGTCGTGAGTGACGACCACAGAAGTACACTTGCAGCGCCGCTGCGTGCGCCGGATGAGATGGTCAATGCTGTCTGAAATAATGGGATCGAGTCCCGCCGTGGGTTCATCGTAGAGGATGCATCGGGGTTTGGTCACGAGCGCCCGGGCAAGGGCCGCGCGCTTTCTCATGCCGCCGCTGAGGGCGGACGGGAGCTTTTCCTTGCTGTCGGCGAGGCCCACGTCGTCGAGCGCTTCGTGGACGGAGGCTGCGATTTTGGCGGCGTCTTTTTCACCGGCTTCGTGCAGCGGAAAAGCCACGTTTTCCTCCACGGTCAGGCTGTCAAAGAGCGCGCCGTCCTGGAACAACATCCCAATCTTTCGACGGTGCGGACCGAGTTGTCGCTCGCTGAGATCCGTGATCTCCTGACCGTCCACCTTTATGGACCCGCTGGTGGCGGAGATGAGGCCCATGATGAGCTTCAGGGTGACACTCTTTCCCGTCCCGGAGCCACCAATGATGGCGATACTTTCTCCATGATGGATCGTCAGGTCCAGCCCGCGCAAAATGTGCTGCTGGCCGATGCGTTTGTGCAGGCCGCGGACTTCGATGAATGGCTGGAGAGCAGTAGCTGGCATGACCTCAAGTGCGGACGACCGGCCAGATGTAGTTCAGGGCCAGAGTGAGGAAGAAATTGATGACGAGGATGGCGAGCGAAGCGATGACGACGGCCGACGTGGTGCCGCGCCCCACGCCCACTGCACCCTGCTTAACATTCAGCCCCTGGTGACAGCAGATGACGACAATGAGGTAACCAAAGACGAGCCCCTTGGCCATGCCGAACCAGAGGTTTTCGAGTGCGAAGTTCTTATAGAGTTGATCCTCGTAAAATGCCTCGGGAACATTGAAAAGCCCCACTACCATGAGCCTGGCGGCCCCCATTCCAAACCGAATGCTCTCGCCGATGAGCAGCGGAACGGAGAATACCATGGCGAGAAATCGCGGAGCCACGAGGAAGTCCACGGGATGCACACCGAGCGAACGCAGCGCATCCACCTGCTCGGTCACTTTCATAGTGCCGATCTCTGCGGCCATGCTGGCGCCCACCCGGCTGGTGAGCATCAGCGCGGTGAGCACCGGGCCAAGTTCCCGCGCCATCGCCAGGCCCACGATGCCGCCCACGAGGCTCTCAAAGCCGAGTTCGTTGAACTTGTAATAGACCTGCGCCGCAAAGACCGCGCCCGTGAACGCCCCCGTCACGATAACCTGCAATTGCGAACCAAAGCCGATGGTGACGAGCTGGCGGCCCACGAGTCCCCAGCGGATACGGCTCCGCACGAGCGAGTGCCATATCTCACCGGTGAGGACGGCGAGTTCGCCCAGATAGTTGATAAGTCGCAGCAGCGGAGTGCCGATCCATCGAATAAAATTGCCCATGCAGGCGGGCACTAGTGCGCGCTTTTCCACAGCAGGCAAGGAAACTCCAGGACTCTGCACAGGCCAGGTCAAAACAATCCAGGTTTTCATTGCGTGCCACAGGCGGACCCGCTAGAAAACCAAGGCTACCGGTACCCTGCCCCATGCCTGCTGCTCCCCCTGTTTCCCACCTTTTCGTTTATGGCTCACTCCGGTCCGGAGGTGTGAACCCCCATGCGGCTTTCCTGCATTCCGCCTGCCGCAGCCACGGCCCTGCCTCCATTCCTGGCCGGCTCTTTAGAAACGGCACCCACCTCGGAGCGCTCCACGAGCCGCAAAGCAACGGCAGGGTGATCGGAGAGGTTATGGAATTGCCCGCCGGTCGTGACGACGCCATCCTGACCAGCCTCGACCGCTATGAGGGCATCGGAAACGGACTCTCCGCCCCACAATGCTACGTCAGACAGTGCCTCCCTGCCACTCTCGGCGACGGGACCATTCTGGCCTGCTGGGCGTGGTTGTGGAATCTCCCGGTCAACGGCATGAAGCACTTGCGACACGGAGACTTTCTGAAGGCGTGAAGCGGAGCGATTCCACATCCGCTCAACGTGAATCCCCTGCCCTGTCCTCAGATCTCCACCGGCAGCCTTACCGGCGGCAGACCGTCATCGCGCACCGCAGCCAGGAGCGAACGAATGGTCTGAGTGAACCCGGGCAGCACGAGTTCCGGCCTCAAATCGCGGAGCGGCTGGAGAACGAAACGCCGCTGGTGGAGTCGCGGGTGTGGAATCAATAACTCCTCGCCGGTGAGAATGGCGTCTCCCGCGTAGAGGATGTCGAGGTCAATGGTGCGCGGCACATTCCGGGCGCGTTCGAACGGACGACCGAGGCGGCATTCGATGGCGCGCAGGAAATGGAGCAGAGCCTCCGGAGTGTCGGTCCAGGTAAGGATTGCCACGCCATTCAGAAAAGCGCCGGAACCGTCCGGGCAGTCCACAGGCGCGGTCTCATAAACAGGTGAGACTTCCAGCAGCGGATCCACTTCCCGCAGCGCGGCCACCGCCGCCCGCAGGTGCGCGAGGCGGTCGCCGGTATTGGAACCTAGCGCGATGCCGCATTCGGTTTTCATTTACCTGCCGCGGAGTTCCAGGACATCCTCCATGTCGTAAAGACCGGGCGCTTTGCCGCGCAGCCACTTGGCGGCACGCACTGCTCCCTGGGCAAACGTAAAGCGGCTGCCAGCCTTGTGCGTCAGTTCCACACGCTCTCCCTGAGCGGCATAAATGACGGTGTGGTCACCCACGACATCGCCGCCGCGCACGGCGTGCATACCGACCTCGCGCCTCGTCCGCGCGCCGACATTTCCAAACCTTCCGTGCCGCACATCGCTGGAGTAGCTGAGCTTTTCCACCTCGCACAGAATCTCCGCCAGCCGCCTCGCGGTGCCGCTGGGGGAATCTATCTTCTTGTTGTGGTGCATCTCCACGACTTCCAGATCGAAGTCCGGCCCGAGGATTTCCGCCGCTTTGCGTGTGAGCCAGAAGAGAGTGTTGACGCCGATGCTGAAGTTCGGAGCGAATACTATGGGAATGTGCTGCGCCGCCTCGCGGATCTTCGCCTCCGTAGCGGCATCGTGGCCCGTGGTGCCGATGACGAGCAGTTTCCGCTGCTCCACGCACGCAGCGACGAGTTCCGCCGTGAAGCCGTGGAACGAAAAGTCCACCACGGCATCGCAGGCGGCGAGATTGGAGGCGAGGTCGTCGCCCATATCCATCTGGCGCTCGGCGGTGACTTCAGAATCGTCGTGGGCACAGGCGGCGACGGCCTGACCCATGCGGCCCCGGCAACCGGTGATAAGAATTTTCAGCGTGGACATAAGGGCGCGGAGTAAAGCCTTCGCTTTCCTGATGGCAAGCCGGGGAAACTGGTTCCCGCTCTGTGCCTCTCTGGCTCCGGCGGTAGGGATCGAACCTACGACCTAGTGGTTAACAGCCACCCGCTCTGCCGCTGAGCTACACCGGAACTGCAAGTCTCTTCGCTGGCGCGAAGGAGGGCCGATCATGGGAGCCGGGCATGGCTTTGCAACTGATAATTTCCCGGAAACCGATCCACCGGCTCCCGCTGTCAGGCCCACGGGTTCTGCTTCCCGATACACGCGAGAAACGCTTCCATCTCACCTTCCGTGAGTTCACCCATGAGGCAAACCTGGAGCCAGTTGCGAGTACTGAGATAGGTGCTGCGGCAACTGAGCAGAAACCCCGCAGCCTCCAGCCGGTCAGCCACTTCAAGCGAATCCACCCCATCGCGCATCGGCAGCGTAATCACCGCCGGCGAGGATTGCGCCTCCGGCATTTTGAAGGTCGCGCCGAGAGCAGCGAGTCCAGGCCTGACGAGATCGTGCAGCCGGCGCGTGCGCGCGAACTTCTCCGGCCAGTCCGTGATTTCGAGGGATGTCTTCAGCGCGGCGACAAGATTCGACGACTGCGTAAAGGGCACACCGTCGCCGCTGGCGTAGAGCCCGAGATCCAAATAGCGCGGAAGTTTCTCCGGCGCAGGGTCCACAGCATCGTTGTGAAACACGATGGCGATCCCGGGATAGGACGCGAGTCCCTTGCCGCTGGCACAGGCGGCCATCCACACGCCGCTCAGGTCCACAGGCACCACGCCGATGGTGCTGATGGCATCAATGGCGAGCCGAATGTCGCGAGCGGCGCAGAGGCGCTTCAGTCCTTCGAGATCGTTCAGCGCACCGGTGCTGGTTTCGCAGTGCGTGGTCCAGAGCCAGCGGACTTCCGGATGCCGGTCGAGCAGGGCGTTGAGCTTGCTAACGTCGAGCGCATGGCCCCACGGCAGGCAAAGGTGTTCATGGGTGAGCCACGAGCGCCGGGCCTGGTCCGCGAGGCGTTCGCCGAATTCTCCGTTACTCACCACCATGCCTGGCGCTTCCAGCCGGCCGAGCTGCGCACACACCACCTCATTGGCGAGCGTGCCGCTGCCGAGCATGATCTGCGCGTAGTGCGATCCTGTCAGGGCACTGAGGGCGTGGCGCACCGTCTGCACATCATGGATGAACCCGGGATCGCGGTGCGAGACGGGAGCCTTGATGAATGCCGCATGCACCGCTCGCGGAATGGAGACAGGACCTGGCAGAAGATTGACAGGATCAGTTGCCGCGGTCGCGGGAGTGGGAGGAGAATTCTCCTCCACGGCCTCAGGAACGAGCGCGGGAGAGGCGGTGAGAAATTTTTCCATCAAAAGATGCATCGGTTGAAACCAGGCCCCCTCGCGTCCGACGAGCGGACCGAAGGGCTCGAATCCGAGGTGCCGGTAGAGCTTGAGTTGCCGGGTGGTAGCGGAGATGACGCCCGCGTCAATCCCCCGCGCAGCGGCTTCGCTACAGACCAGCCGCATCAGTCCCGCAGTCACCGCCGACCCGCGGAACTTCTTCTCCACCGCCAGGAGGCGCAGCTCGCACCACTTCCTGCCCGGAGGAAGTTGGGCCTCAAGGTCCGGCAGCTTGCTGTCGAGAGAGAAAGGACGCACCAAACGCATCGAGACCATGCCCGCGAGCGCGCCTCCGCTCACACAGATGACGTAGTGGCTTTCGTCATGAAATTTGTCCACCAGCCGGCCATCGTCGTTGCGTTCATGCTGCGGGATCTCCTCCACAAAGGTGCGGTAGTTGAGACCGTGAATGGCCTCCATCTCCCACGGCTCGGAAGCGACTTTGAAAATAAGATGACGGACTTCGCTCATGCGGCAGTGGATTCAGTAAAAGCAGCGCCCCGGTCCCGGCGGCGCTGCAGAGCCTCCCGGATATTGGGCCGGTGACAGAGGATGACCGCAGCACAAAGCACCGCCACCATGACCAGCGGCGGCGTGGCGGGATGCCATGCCAGCATGAGCAGCGGTGCTGAGAAAAACGCGCACACGGCCCCCAGCGTGGAACTGCGCAGCAGCAGTCTGCCGACAGCGAATACTCCCCACATCGCCAGCCCCACCCACGGCGCCGCGCAGATGATTGCCCCATGGGAAGTGGACATCCCCTTGCCGCCGCGAAAGCCAAGCTGCACCGGCCACAAATGTCCCGCCACCACGGCGAGGCCCGCGGCACAAAGCCACCATTCCGTGAGCCCGCACCACGCAGCAAAAAACAAGGCCGCCCAACCCCTGGCAATATCCGCGACCGTGAGCAAAAGGTAGGCTTTCTTCCCCAGGATGCGCCCCGCATTCGTGCTCCCCACATTGCCGGAACCGCTTTCCCGCAAATCCTTCCCCGTCCTCCACTTCACCGCATAGTAGGACAACGACGCGCAGCCGAAGGCATAGCACGCGAGCAGAACGGCGATTGAGGAAAGGACGGACACGGGATTCTAGCCTCTGATTAGAAGGCCCCCGCAAGCGCCGGGCAACGGAAAAGCTTAGCTGTGCCCGCCAACTCAAACAGCCGCACATCTGCCACCCCGTCACTCCCCTGCATGGAGCCGCCATTCCCGGACCCGTTTGTCCTGAATCCTCTCCAGATTCCTTTCCCATCTTTTCACTGCCTCTGTGACCGCCTCTTCCCGCGCCTGATCTCCTGCAAGCTTTCCGTGGAGCATCTCGACATCCAGTTCCCGCCGGGCATGGCGACGGAGTGGGGGCTTTACGCAGTGGAGAAAACGGAAAACCTTGCGAGCATGAACACGCTGGAAACCGACATCGAAATCGCTGCGGATGGAAGCCTGAGGCTTTTTTCTCCCCTGCCGCACTGGTTAAAACCGGGGCGGGCGCATGTGGTGCTGACAGTGGCGGATGCCAACACCGGAGCCACCGCGCTGGAATACAGGGTGCCGCTGGTGACGCGAAATGCGGACGATTTCAAACACATCCCCGGCCTCCAGCTCATCAATCCCTTTGCCACGCTCCCCTGATGCATGAAGCCTGGATAAGCCGCGCCCATGCCGAATTTCATCTCCGAGGACCAAATCGGGGAAGGCCTGGTGCAGGAGCTGCAATTTCTGCGCGGTTTTGATGCGCGGAACTGTCACACGGTGGTGACGGAACTTTCCCGCGCGTTGATGAGCGCCCGCCAGCGCCGGGCAACCGAAGCGCTCCTCCGTGAAGGTTCACTCCCCGCCTGCGGTCTGCACGGTCAGGGCGATGAATTCATTGAGCACGGTCTTCACGCCGGCGCTCTGGCGGTACCATTTCGATTCATCGTAATCGCTGGAGGGCACGGAGACGATGCCCACCTGCCAGTCCGGGCCAAGGACGCTTTGGAAGAGGCTGCGGCTGCGGCGGCCATGGGGGCCGAGGGAGTAGATATTGATGCGGCGGTCGGCGGCGGGAATGTTTTCGGCGTCGAGGATCTTCTTGAGCGCGGCGGCCATGGCGCGGGTGCGTTCCGTTTTCACCTCCAGCGCGGGTGCGGGGCAGATGAGTTGCGGGTCCACGCCCATCTTGGCCATGGAGGCGGCGCAGAGGTGGGCGTAGTCGCGGTATTCGGAAAGGAAATTGCCGGCATCGAGGGGGACGCCGGTGGTGAAGATGCGCTTCACCGGGGTGGCTTTGGTGTATTCGATGGCCTCCTCGATGACGTAATCGGGCACCCAGCCCTCGACGATGAGATAAGGGGCATTTTCCACGGGATCCACGACCGCGAGCCATCCGTGTACCCGCGGCACCAGCCACCACGCGAGCAGGGTCGCTCCGGTCAGCAGCACGAGCCAGGTCCGCCAGGTGGGCAGCGGCAGGCTGCGGCGGCGGATCCAGAAAGGCCGGCGGACTGGCGCGGCGGAGGCGGGGATGTCATTCATGCACGGCGTATGCCGTCCGCGAATGCACGGCGCAAGACGCTTTTGCCGGGACCACCGGGGAATGCGTTACAGTTCCAGCTTCTTCCGCGTGTAGCTCGAACTCTGGCGCGACCAAATTTCACCGGCGAGCTTGTCCGTGCCCGAGCACTTCAAACGGTCTCCGTCCGGAATCATGCTGAATTTCGTCTCCGAGCCGTTTTCTTCATTCTCGACGGTCCAGATGACGTGCTTGCCATCGCCGCTGAGTTCACCGGTGTAGAG